>DATCUL010000509.1:0-2750 GCA_036567405.1 Methyloversatilis sp.
AGTCTGGCCGTCGGCAAGGGCCTGACCACGTTCGAAGGTGGCGTACTGCTGACGCGCGACGCGTCGCTGCGCCAGCGCCTGCTCGAGACCGCAGCAGACATCGCACCCTTCAGCTGGGGCTGGGAACTGCGGCGCAGCGCCGAACTGCTGGGTTACGCCGCACTGTATCGCCCCTGCGGGCTGTCGCTCGCCTACGGCTGGCCGCTGCGCCGGGCGATCCGGCGCGGCCAGCTGATCGAAGCAGTCGGCGACGACTTCGGCGACGACATTCCGCTGCACCGGCCCGGCCGCTGGCGCAAATCGGTCGGCGCCCGGGCGCTGCAGCGCCTGCCGGCCTTCCTCAAGCTGCTCAAACGGCAGGCGGAAACGCGACTGCAACGACTGGCCGCCATGCCCGGCATCACGGTCATGCGCGACGCGGCCGGCAACGAGGGCACCTGGCCCTTCCTGATGGTGCTGATGCCGGATCAGGCGACGCGCGATGCCGCGCTGGAGCGACTGTGGCAGGCCGGCCTCGGCGTGAGCCGCCTCTACATCCACGCGCTGTCGGACTATCCCTATCTGGCCGGACGCCTGGGCAGCGAACGGACGCCGCACGCGCGCGACTTCGCCAGCCGCATGCTGACCATCTCGAACAGCCCCTGGCTCGACGACAGGGCCTTCGACGCCATCTGCGCCGCGTTGTAGGCACTCATTGCGCGAGCGCGTGCAGGATGGCGAGGTTGACCGCGCGATGTTCGGCCTGCCAGCGCTGCAGATCGGCCTGGGCGATGTCGGGCTGACCGTCCAGACCGCTCAGCATCCGCTTGAACCGGCTGTCGTAGCGATAGACCGATACCTCGCCGGTCACGTCGGCGCCGACGACACGATCCTTCAGCGATCCGATGACCAACTGCATCTCGCTCAGGCGCATCACGCCCTGGTCCCAGTTGGTGTGGGCGTCCTCGGCCGACAGCACGTCCTTGTCGACCGACAGATAGACCGGCTCGGTCCGCACCGCAAGCGCTTCGCCGAAGGCGTCGGCCAGTTCGCTGACCGAAGCGAAGGAACGGCTGTGCGTGATGCCCAGCCAGCGCATCCAGCCCAGATCGCACCCGACGGACCAGTAGCGCACCCTGCCGGACTTCAGGTTGCGCAGGTGGTTCTCCCAGCCATGCGCCCGCTCGACGTCGGTGGACGTGATGCCGAGTACGTCGATCTGCGCCACGAAGGGCAGGCGGCTCGCGTGCCACACCCATGAACCACAGTGGATGCCCCACGGATAGCGCATGTTGTCGGGATGGTTGTCGAACACCACGACATGCAGCGGCCGGCCGAGCGCGCGGTAACGCTGCAGCAGCAGGCAGGTGATGTGGTGATAGTCGCCGCTGCCCATGAACACGACACCGGGCTGCCGGGCCAGCGCCGGTGCCAGCAAGTCGCCCAGAGCGCGCAGCTGTCCCAGCGGACAGCCGAAGCGGATCGCTTCCTGCCAGCGACCCAGTTCGATCGACTCGCTGCCCGGCAGAGGCAGCACCGAACGGTCAAAATCGAGGATCAGCGGGTTTGCTGTCGGTGCCATGAGGCGTCCGCTTCGAACAGGCGCTTGAACGGCTTCAGCAGGGTGCGGAACACCGGATTGCGCACATGCACGGCGTGCTGCGTCAGCGTGAACGAGGCGCCGAGCGCGCGCTTGATCTCCGGATCCGTCCAGCCGGCCACGTAGTGCGTCAGTCCGTTGTCCAGCGCGTACTGCAGGTTCTGGAACCAGCTCACCATGTACAGGTTGTGCTCCCGCGCATGCGGGTAGCGGAAGCCGACGTACTTGTCGAGCAGCATGCCGTTGTGCACGAAGCACAGGTTGTAGCCGACCAGTTCGCCCTGCGCACGGTAGCTGAACACCACACCACCGAGCGAGGCGTCCTGCAGTACGGCGCGGAAGAATGCCGGCGTCAGCAGATCGAAGTGGATTTCGCTCTGCCGGTACACCTCGAGATACATCTCGTAGTGCTGCTGCAGCGTGGCCTCGTCGAGGAAACGGGCATCGCCGGTATGGGCAATGTCGATGGTGAGGTCGTCGCGCGACTTCAGCTTGCGCCGCAGATCCTTGCGTCGGGACTTGGACAGCCGCTCGAAATACGCATCGAGGCTGGCGAAGTCCATCGCCACATAGGCCAGCGCCTGTCCTTCGACCAGAATGAAGCCGTGCCGGCCACACACCTCCCGCACCGCCTGGCTGGCAGCGAAAGCCGCATCACCGACCAGAGTCGCTTCGGTCGGAAGGTCCTTGACGATGACGAAGCTGTGCTCCGGCAGCGCCCGGCGCAGCAGATCGTCCAGAAAGGCATCCGCCGATCCGTCGGGCAGAGGGGCGTATTCGGTACAGGTGGCGCCGACAAAGCACGTGTAGGGCACGCACCAGCGCCGCCAGATGCGCGACAACGGCAGCGCTTCCAGCTTGCGCCGGTCGGGTGGATCAACCGTGGTCAGCAGATCGAATGGTGCCGAAAACGCCGGAACACCACCGGCCAGTTCGCGCGTGCTGAATCCTTGCGGCGGGTGGTCGAGAAAGTGCCGGATCAGGCCGGGCGGCTCGATCAGATTGTGCAGATCCGCGCGCATCAGGCCTTGCGCGCGATGAGAACCCCGCAGGTGCCGCCGAACGCGAAGGAATTCGACATCACCGTATTCACCCGGACATTTTCCCGGCCGATGTTGGGGATGTAATCCAGGTCACATTCCGGATCAGGCTGCGCCAGATGCGCGGTGGG
>DATCUL010000510.1:0-4483 GCA_036567405.1 Methyloversatilis sp.
GTGACCAGCATCGCATGGAGCCCTCACGTCGGCCGCCACATCGGCCTCGCCTTCGTGCTGCCGTCGATGACCGAGCCGGGCACGCCAATCTCGATACGCGTCACCGACGGCGCGATGGTGCAGGCCGAAATCTGCGCGACACCCTTCTTCGATCCCGACGACCTGCGCCAGAAGGAGTCCTCATGAACGCGCCGCTGCGAATCAGTCCGCTCCACGACGTACAGGTTTCACGCGCTGCACGCTGGACGCAGGCCGAAGGCATGCAGACGCCGGCGTCCTTCGGTGCCGACGATGCCGCGAAGCTCGCGCTGGCCGGCATCGGCGATCTCGGCTTCCGCCGCCGTGCCGGCGTCAAGGGTGCGGGTGCGGCCGCCTGGCTGAATGCGTTGGGCATCGCGACGCCGGCCCGCCACAACAGCTTCCTGCACCTGGACGACGGCACGCTGGTGGCGCGTCTGGGCATGACCGAATACCTGATCGAGGATGCGCCCGGTGGCACGCATGCCGCCCGAGTCGGTGCAACGGTACCGGGCGAACGCGTCTATCCGGTGCCGCGATTCGATGCCGCGCTGCTGATTGCCGGCAGCCGTGCGCCTGAACTACTGCGTCAGACCTGCGCCTTCGATTTCGCCAGCCTCGAACCGTCGGCACAGCCGCTGGTGATGACCTCGATGGCGGGCGTCGGCATCACCGCAATCGTTCTTGACGGGCCGGCCGGCCCGCATCTCCGGCTGTGGTGCGACGGTACCTGGGGCGGCTATCTGTGGGCCGCGCTGGTCGAGGTGGCGACCGACCTCGGCGGCGGCGCAGTCGGTCTGGATGCGCTTGGCGGTCTGGCTGACCGGCGCAGCGCCACGCCGCCCGGGCATTACGCAAAAAATGATTCGATCGGCATTGAATGAGGGAGATGGGGCGATGAAACCGGGTGAAGCAAAGCAGTTCCTGCAGGACAGCAAGGTCAGGTACATCCTGGCGCAGTTCGTCGACATCCACGGCTCGGCCAAGACCAAGTCGGTGCCGGTCGAGCACTACGACACTGTGGTGACCGACGGTGCCGGCTTTGCCGGCTTCGCGATCTGGGGCATGGGCATGCAGCCCAATGTCGATGCCGACTACATGGCGGTCGGCGATCCATCGACGCTGTCGCTGGTGCCCTGGCAGCCGGGCTATGCGCGCATCGCCTGCGACGGCCATATCCATGGCAAGCCCCACGAGTTCGATTCGCGCGTCGTGCTGAAGAAGCAGCTGGAACAGTTCGCGGCGCGCGGCTGGACTTTCTACACCGGCATGGAGCCCGAGTTCTCGCTGCTGCGAAAGGTGGAGGGAAAGCTGCTGCCGGCCGACGCTGGCGACACATTGGCCAAGCCCTGCTACGACTACAAGGGCCTGTCGCGTGCGCGTGTCTTCCTCGAGCGCCTGTCGGAATCGCTGCGCGCGGTCGGCATCGACGTCTATCAGATCGACCACGAAGACGCGAACGGCCAGTTCGAAATCAACTACACCTACACAGACGCGCTGACTACCTGCGACCACTACACCTTCTTCAAGATGGGTGCGGCGGAGATCGCAGCCGACCTCGGCCTGATCTGCTCCTTCATGCCGAAGCCCTTCTCGAACCGCCCGGGCAACGGCCTGCACATGCACATGAGCATCGGTGACGGCAAGAAGAACCTGTTCGAGGACAAGTCCGATCCGAACGGACTGGCGCTGTCGAAGCTGGCCTATCACTTCACCGCCGGCCTGCTCAAGCATGCGTCGGCGCTGGCGGCGCTGTGCTGCCCGACCGTCAATTCCTACAAGCGCCTGGTGGTCGGTCGTTCGCTGACCGGCGCCACCTGGGCACCGGCCTACATCTGCTACGGCGACAACAACCGCTCCGGCATGATCCGCAGCCCGGGCGGTCGCATCGAACTGCGCCTGCCGGATGCCTCATGCAACGCGTATCTCGCGACCGCCGCGGTCATTGCCGCCGGCATGGACGGCGTCAACAACCAGCTCGATCCGGGCACACCGAACCGCGACAACCTGTACGACTACACACCGGCCCAGCTCGATGCGGCAGGCATCCGCGTACTGCCGCAGAACCTGCACGAGGCGCTGCTGGCGCTCGAGCAGGACGATCTGATCCGTGCAGCGCTCGGCCCGGTCGCCGACGAGTTCCTGCGGCTCAAGCACATGGAGTGGGTCGAGTACATGCGTCACGTGTCCGACTGGGAAGTGAACAGCTACCTCGAATTCTTCTGAACATCGCCGGAGAACTTTTATGTGTGGAATCGTGGGTTTGCTGGTGAAGACACCGGCATTGAAGGAACGTCTGGGCGAGCTGATGGTGCCCATGCTGATAGGCATGACCGAGCGCGGCCCCGACTCGGCCGGACTGGCCGTGTTTGCCGACCAGCTGGCGGGTGAAGGGCGCAAGTTGAGCCTGTATTCCGGCCTGACCGATGAAGGTGCCGACTTCAACTGGCATGGCCTGACGCACGCGCTGAAGGAGCACCTCGATGTCGACTCGCACATCGACGTCAAGC
Source organism: Methyloversatilis sp. (assembly GCA_036567405.1). Classification (GTDB taxonomy): domain Bacteria; phylum Pseudomonadota; class Gammaproteobacteria; order Burkholderiales; family Rhodocyclaceae; genus Methyloversatilis. The sequence goes on from DATCUL010000510.1 coordinate 2,529, forward strand.
ACAACCATGCGGTGCTGTCGTTCGCCGTGGCGCCGGAAATGGTGAAGCGCTGGCTGCACGAGCACCATCCGAAGCTGCACATCCTGAGTACCGGCCGCACGATAGACCTGTACAAGGACATCGGCACGCCGGCGCAGGTCGCCGAGCGCTACGACTTCAAGTCGCTCAGGGGTTCGCATCTGGTGGGCCATACTCGCATGGCGACCGAATCGGCCGTGACGCCGGATCGCGCCCACCCGTTCACTGCGGGTGAGGATTTCTGCCTGGTGCACAACGGCTCGCTGTCGAACCCGAACGACATCCGCCGCAAGCTGCAGCCGCATGGCATCCACTTCGATACCGACAACGACACCGAGGCGGCCTGCCGCTTCCTCGAATGGCGGCTGCGCGAGGGCGACGACCTCGAAGTGGCGCTGCAGCGCGGCTTCGATGAACTGGATGGCTTCTACACCTTCCTGATGGGCACGCCGGACAAGCTGGCGCTGATCCGCGATCCGTTCGCCTGCAAGCCGGCGGTGGTCGCCGAGACCGACGACTACGTCGCGATCGCCTCCGAATTCCGTTCGCTGGCACATCTGCCCGACATCCGCCACGCCCATGTGTTCGAACCCGCGCCCGAGGAGATGTATGTATGGAACGCCTGACCTTCGATCTCGCCAGTTCGTCGCTGAGCGACATGAACCGCTTTCTGCACCGGGAACTGGCCGACGATGACCGCCGTCACGTGACGGTGCTGAACCCGGACGGCGCGCACAACATCGCGGTCGGCCTGAACCACCCGGTCACGGTCGAGGTGCAGGGGCACGCCGGCTACTACGCGGCCGGCATGAACAAGCACGCCACCGTGGTGATCCACGGCAGTGCCGGCACCGGCGTCGCCGAGAACATGATGAGCGGCACCGTGCATGTGAAGGGCTTCGCGTCGAATGGCGCCGGCGCCACCGCGCACGGCGGCCTGCTGGTGATCGACGGCGACGCCGGCCTGCGCTGCGGCATTTCGCTCAAGGGCGGCGACATCGTCGTCGGCGGCAGCGTCGGCAGCTTTTCCGGCTTCATGGCGCAGGCCGGCCGCATGGTCATCTGCGGCAACGCCGGCGACGCACTCGGCGATTCGCTTTACGAAGCGGTCATCTATCTGCGCGGCGAAGCGAAATCGCTCGGTGCCGACGCACGCTTCGAGGACATGACCGACGAAGACTACAGCGCGCTGGCCGGACTGCTGGCGCAGGCGGGGCTCGATCACGACCCGAAGTCGTTCAGACGCATCGCGTCCGCCCGCTCGCTGTACCACTGGAACGCCGACGCGAATCAGGAATATTGACGTGAGCATCCGGCGCGCCCCGCTGCGCTGCCGGACCGGACGCCCGCACCACAGACAGGACACACCATGGACACGAAACCCGTAACGTTCAAGCGCACCTCCCGCGAGGAGTCGGCGAGCTTCGACCGCAGCGTCATCGACTACATCCAGAACGCTGCCGCGCACGGCCTGTACGAAATCCGCGGCATGGGTGCCAAGCGCAAGCTGCCGCACTTCGACGATCTGGTGTTCCTCGCCGGTTCGCTGTCGCGCTATCCGCTCGAAGGCTATCGCGAGAAGTGCGCCACCAAGACCGTGCTCGGCACGCGTTTCGCGAAGAAGCCGCTCGAGCTGGACATCCCGATCACCATCGCCGGCATGAGCTTTGGCGCGCTGTCGGCCAACGTGAAGGAATCGCTCGGCCGCGCCGCGACCGAAATGGGCACGACGACGACGACCGGTGACGGCGGCATGACGCAGGAAGAACGCGGCTCGTCCAAGACGCTGGTGTACCAGTGCCTGCCGTCGCGCTACGGCTTCAACCCCGACGACGTGCGCCGTGCCGACGCGATCGAAGTGGTGATCGGCCAGGGCGCCAAGCCGGGCGGCGGCGGCATGCTGCTCGGCCAGAAGGTGAATCCGCGCGTGGCGAAGA
>DATCUL010000511.1:0-1906 GCA_036567405.1 Methyloversatilis sp.
CATAAGCTGCCCAAGGAAATCTCCGGCGGCATGAAACAGCGTGTCGGGATTGCCCGGGCGCTGGCCATGGAGCCGAAAGTGCTGCTGCTGGACGAGCCCTTCGGCGCGCTGGATGCGCTGACCCGCGCCAAGCTGCAGGACGAGCTGCTGAAGATCGTGGCCCGCACCAAGAGCACCGTGGTGATGGTGACGCACGATGTGGACGAGGCCGTGCTGCTGTCGGACCGCATCGTGATGATGACCAACGGCCCGGCCGCCACGATAGGCGAAATCCTTGACGTCAAGCTGGCGCGCCCGCGCGACCGGCTGCAACTCGCGCACGACAAGGATTTCGTCGACTGCCGCGCCGCGCTGCTGGAATTCCTGTACCAGAAGCAGGTGCGCAAGGCAGCCTGAGCAGGAGCAGGCAGGACCGCCGGTCGCCGGATGTGGCGATCGGCGGGGCGATTGATCCGGCCGGATGTGCTGCGGATTCGTGACACCCGGTGTCGGTCCGGGCTGCAGCACCCGCCTCGAGGCGACCGCGGCGGCGCTCTGGGCGATAATCGCGTTTTTCCCGCCCGCCCGATTCCATGAAAGTCTTCGGATTTGCCGGCTACAGCGGCTCCGGCAAGACCACGCTGATCGAACAGCTGATCCCGCATTTCGTGCTGGAGGGGCTGACCGTGTCGTTGATCAAGCACGCGCACGCGGGTTTCGACATCGACCGCCCGGGCAAGGATTCCTTCCGCCTGCGCGAAGCGGGCTGCACCGAGGTGCTGCTGACCTCGAACAACCGCTGGGTGCTGATGCACGAGCTGCGCGGCCGGCCCGAACCGTCGCTCGATGACCAGATCGCCGCGCTGAGTCCGTGCGATCTGGTGCTGGTCGAGGGCTTCAAGGCGTCACCCATCCCGAAGCTGGAAATCCACCGCCCGTCGTACGACCGGCCGCTGATGTATCCGGACAATCCTTACGTCGTGGCGGTGGCCACCGACGCACCGATGGAACTTCCGCTGCCCCGGCTCGACCTCAACGATGTGGAATCCATCGCCGACTTCATCCTTCGCCACCAGGGATTCAGATGAACGAAATGCTTACGCTCGACGCCGCGCTGGCCCGCCTGCTCGCGGCTGCGCGGCCGATTGTCGCGACCGAAATCGTGTCCACCTTCGACGCGGCCGGCCGCGTGCTGGCGTCTGACCGGCGCTCCGCCATCACCGTGCCGCCGCACGACAACAGCAGCATGGACGGCTACGCGTTGCGTGTGGCCGATCTGTCGCTGCCGGGCGACTGCCTGCCGGTCAGCCAGCGCATCGCGGCCGGCCATGTCGGTCAGCCGCTCGAGCCGGGTAGCTGCGCGCGGATCTTCACCGGTGCACCGGTACCGGCCGGTGCCGACGCCATCGTCATGCAGGAAACCACGCGCGCGACCGAGGCCGGCATCTGTTTCGATGAAATCCCGAAACCGGGCGCGTGGATACGTCGCGCCGGCGAGGACATCCGCAGCGGTGACACCGTGTTGACGGCCGGTACCCGGCTGCGCGCGCAGGAGGTCGGGCTGGCGGCATCGGTCGGTCTGGCGCAGTTGCCCGTGGTGCGCCGGCCGCGTGTCGCGCTGTTCTCGACCGGCGACGAACTGGTGATGCCGGGCGAGCCGCTGCCGCCGGGCGCCATCTACAACTCCAACCGCTACCTGCTGCGTGCGCTGTGCGAAGCGCTGGGCTGCGAGGTGCTCGATCTGGGCATCGTGCCGGACCGGCTGAATGCGACACGCGACGCGCTGCGCGAGGCGGCGGCGCAATGCGACCTGATACTGACCAGCGGTGGCGTGGGTGTCGGCGAGGAAGACCACATCAAGCCGGCGCTGACCGCCGAGGGGGCGCTGGAAAGCTGGAAGATCGCCATGAAGCCGGGCAAGCCGCTG
>DATCUL010000512.1:0-3565 GCA_036567405.1 Methyloversatilis sp.
CCGCACCGTACATCGGCTGCAGACCGCCGCGGTATCGGAGCGCCGTCCGACCCGGGGCCGCAGCAAGGATGGCGACCTGCTGCACACCGGCGCGCTGATCGACGCCGGCATCGCGCTGCGCGCCGGACGCGACCCGGAGCCGCGCCTGTACCGTGACAGCGCCGCGCGCGTCGAGGCACTCGACGTACTGCTGCTGATCGACTGCTCGGCGTCGACATCATTCGCGCTGCCATCCGGCCGCCGTGTGCTCGATGCCCTGCGCGAGGCGGCACTGATCGCCGCCGCCGCGCTGGAGGCGACCGGCCACCGCTGCGCGATACAGGGCTTCGCGTCCGATACCCGACAGCGCATACGCGTGCAACGGGTCAAGGACTTCGCCGACGCGGCGCTCGACGACGCCGTACTGGCGCGCGCCGGTGGCCTGCGCAGCGCCGGATCGACGCGCATGGGCGCAGCGATTCGCCACGCCGCTGCACAGCTGTCCGCACCGCGCAGCCTGATCGTGCTGCTGACCGACGGCGAGCCGCACGACGTCGACATCCACGACCCGCGCTATCTGCCGGACGATCTGGCGCATGCGCTGACCGGAGCCGGACGCGCCGGCATCGCCACCGCCTGCCTGCACGCCTCGCCGGACGGCACTTCGTCCGCGCTGCGCCGTGTTTTCGCGCGCGGGCTCTACCTGCCGCTGCGCAGTCCCGATCGGCTGGCCCGGACGCTGTGCACCTGCATCGCCGCCATCGGCGGACGGTGAACCGGCGATACGCACGTCGCCCCGGGCATCGCGACTACCCCGGGGAAATCGGCAATCGCCGCCTTGGCCTTGTCTTTGCAGGAGCGAGCCATGCCCGCGATCGGTCGTTTGATCAGCGCCGGTCGCGGTTTGACGCCCGGCTCACGAACATGGCGCGCTCTTTCCGAACCTGCTCGCCGGCGTCACACGCCCTCGTTGGCGGCCTGGAAGTGGTCGATGAACACGCGCAACCGCGCCGGCATCTGCGCCCGGCTCGGAAAATACAGATGCATGGCCGACAGCGGCATCGCGCAGTCGGCCAGCACCTGCACCAGCCGGCCGGATGACAGATCGTCCTCGACCAGCGAGTGCAGCGTCTGCACCAGTCCGAAGCCGCGCCGCGCGAGGTCGATCTCGGCCTCGGCGTCATTGACGATGAAGCGGCCACCGACATCGACTTCCAGCGTGCGACCATCGCGCCTGAACGTCCAGCGCGCGGTGCGGCCGCTCGACAGGTAGCGGTAGCGCACGCATTCATGCGTCACGAGTTCTTCCGGCACAACCGGCGGCGGACGGCGCACCAGATAGTCCGGCGCGCCCACCGTGATCATCCGCTGCTCGCGGCCGATGCGCACCGCCACCATGTCGGCCTCTATGCTCTCGCCGAGGCGCATGCCGGCATCGAAGCGGTCGGCGACGATGTCGGCCAGACCGTCGTCGAGCGCGAATTCGAGTCCGACGTCGGGATGGCGCACCGCGAATGCCGCCAGATGCGGCGCGATCAGCAACTGGTAGGCCACGCGCGGCATGTTGATGCGCACCGTGCCGCTGACATGCTCGCGCGACTGGGCCAGCGACTCGAGCGCACGGCCCAGTTCATCGAGCCCGACACGCACGCCGTCGTAGAAACGTTCGCCCTCGTCGGTCATGGCGACGCGGCGCGTGGTGCGCGTCAGCAGGCGCACGCCCAGACGCTGCTCCAGTCCGCGCAGCGACTGCGACAGCGCCGAGGCCGATACGCCCAGTTCGGCGGCAGCGCGCGAAAAGCTCGAATGCCGGGCAACGCATTCGAAGGCGGTCAGCGCCGGCAGCATTGCCGCGTCTATCTTGAAGTCTGTCTTCATGGGTCATGCAAGATTAACCAGTCGATCTAATAAAACAAAGCGTTTAACGTGCAGCACCTTGCACGCAGGACTTTTGCCGCCCGCGCGAACGACATTTCCGGAGGATTCCCATGGCGAACATCAATCTGAATGGCCGCGACGTCGAGGTCGACGTGGCCGACGACACACCGCTGCTGTGGGCTCTGCGCGACGGCCTCAACCTGACCGGCACCAAGTTCGGCTGCGGCATCGCGATGTGCGGCGCCTGTACCGTGCACGTCGACGGCCAGCCGACGCGCTCCTGCGTGACGCCGATCTCGGCGGTCGCGGGCAGGAAGGTCACCACCATCGAATCGGTCGGCAGCGCCAAGGTCGGCGCTGCCGTGCAGGCGGCATGGCAGAAGCTCGACGTCGTGCAGTGCGGCTACTGCCAGTCGGGCCAGATCATGTCGGCCACCGCGCTGCTGGCGAGCAATCCGAAGCCGAGCGACGCGGACATCGATGCCGCCATGAGCGGCAACGTGTGCCGCTGCGCCACCTATGTGCGCATCCGTGCAGCCATCCACGAAGCCGCGAAGTCGCTGGCCTGAGGAGAACAGACATGAACTTCAGGATAGAAAACGCATTCCAGACCACCCGTCGCGGCTTCCTCAAGGGCGGTGCCGGCCTGGCGCTCGCCGTGGTCGCTCCCGGCATGGCTTCGGCCACACCGGCTGCCGGTCCCGGCAGCACCCCGGCCGACGCAGCGATGGTCGACGGTGCATTCGCGCCGAATGCCTTCCTGCGCATCGGCACCGACGGCGCGGTCACCATCGTGTCCAAGCATCTCGAGATGGGCCAGGGCGTCTATACCGGCCTGGCCACACTGGTGGCGGAAGAGCTCGACGCCGACTGGAAGGCGGTCAAGGTCGAAGGCGCACCGGCCGACGCCAAGCGCTACAACAACCTGCTGTGGGGCCCGGCCCAGGGTACCGGCGGCAGCACTGCAATCGCCAATTCGTTCGAACAGATGCGCCGTGCCGGCGCAACCGCGCGCGCCATGCTGGTTGCCGCCGCCGCCGAACAGTGGAAGGTGCCGGCCAGCCAGATCACGGTCAAACACGGCCTGGTTTCGCACGCCGCCAGCGGCAGGAAGGCCGGCTTCGGCGAACTGAGCGAGGCGGCGTCGAAGCTGCCGGTGCCGGCCGAGGTCAAGCTGAAGGACCCGAAGGACTTCACGCTGATCGGTCGCAGCGCACCGCGCGTCGACAGCGTGGCCAAGACCACCGGCCGCGCCGTGTTCACGCAGGACATCAAGCTGCCCGGCATGCTGACCGCCGTGGTCGCCCATCCGCCGCGCTTCGGCGGTCGCGTCAAGTCGGTCGAGGACAAGGCGGCGCGCACGATACCCGGCGTGGCCGACGTGGTCGCCATCCCGAACGGCGTCGCGGTGCTGGCGAAGGATTTCTGGAGCGCCAAGAAGGGCCGCGACGCGCTGAAGATCGAATGGGACGAGTCGCAGGCCTGGCGCGGCAGCAGTGACACCATTCTGGCCAACTACCGCGAACTGGCGAAGACGCCGGGCCTGGCGGCGCGCAAGGACGGCGATGCCGAGGCCGAACTGGGCAAGGCCAACAAGGTATTCGAAGCGGAATTCGCCTTCCCCTTCCTCGCGCACGCGTCGATGGAGCCGCTGAACTGCGTGATGAAGCTCGATGACAAGGGCTGCGAGGTGTGGAACGGCGAGCAG
>DATCUL010000513.1:0-2107 GCA_036567405.1 Methyloversatilis sp.
ACGTCCCCATGAACAGATGCAGCATCCACCGCCTCGCGCCGGAATGCATGGTCCGTTCCGACCGCGGACGCCTGTCCCGCCCTACCTGCAAATGGCGGCCGGGGCGCAAGACCTCGCTTCAACATGGGGCTCTTTTGATGCGACCGCACTGTTCCGGCGCATTCCGATCGCCGCTCCGGCATGGCCAAGATCGAGGTCTGCAGACGGAGAAAACCGCGCGCCACCGCACCTCCTTTTCGGTCCAGCTCGCGCCAAGGTTCCACAACCTTTCCGGCAGACACGCGGAAACACGTTGCCCGGCGCATGTTTCAGCCATGTTTCAAGTCAACTCGGTGCCGTTGCAAAGGTCGATAGAGATCCTTGAATCGACAGGATTATTTGCACACCCCGCGCTCTTTCGCGGATTTCAACCTGCACCTGCCTCACGACATTTCGACGCTTTTCCGGTGGCACGGGTTTTGCGATGGACTTCATTCGCCGCAGTACAAGGAGAACCCGTGTGACCACTTCAGCTTCTGCAAGGTTCGTTGCACTGATACCGATACTTGTCGCTATCCATCACCCGGCCGCACGTGCCGCCGGGTCATGCGAAGAACCCGCGGGACGGCTCGTGTCCATCGAGGGGCAGGTTCAGGTTCAAGGCAGCGACCAGTCAAGCTGGCGACCGGGGAAGCTTGAAGAGCAGCTGTGCAAGGGCGACTCGATACGGGTCGGAAAGCTCGGCCGTGCGGCGGTGGTTCTGGCCAACGAAGGCGTGATGAGGCTGGACCAGAACACCACCATCCGCCTGCTCGACATCAGCGGCAAGAAGGAGCAGCGCTCGTTCGTCGAGCTAGTCAAGGGCGCACTGCAGTCATTCAGCCGCAAGCCCCGGCTGCTGTCGGTCAATACGCCCTATCTGAACGGTTCCATCGAGGGCACGGAATTCGAGACCCGCGTCGAGGACGACCGGGCATCCATCCTGGTGCTCGAAGGGCGGGTCGCCGCGTCCAACGACCGCGGAACCGTGGCGCTGATGCCCGGCGACAAGGGGGAATCGACGGCCGGCGACGCACCGACCGCACGTACCCTGGTCAAGCCGCGGGACGCCGTGCAGTGGTCCCTCCATTACCCGTCCATCCTGGCGACGGGCGGTGCGACGCCGGATGCAGGGCAGGACGGCGCTTCACCTCTCGATCAGGCGGCGCGCCTGCTCGCCGTTGGGCGACAGGACGAGGCGCTGGCCGCCATCGACGCCGTGCTCAGGCAGGACCCGCAGTCGGGACTTGCGCACGCGCTGCGCGCCATCATCCACATCGCCCGCAACGAGCGGACGCAGGCATTGGCCTCGGCCGAAAAGGCCGTATCCCTGAACGACACGACCGCCACGCGGATCGCGCTGTCCTACGCGCAGCAGGCGGATTTCCGCATCGCAGCGGCGCGTGACACGCTGCTTGCCGCCGTGGACAAGAATCCCGACGCACCGCTCGCCTGGGCCCGGCTGAGCGAACTGCGGCTGATGCTGGGCGACAAGGACGGCGCCGGCGAAGCCGCCGCAAAGGCCGTGGCGCTGGCACCGGATCTTGCGCGCACCCAGCTGGTGCTGGGTTTCGCCGCACTGGCCGACTATCGGACCGACGACGCCCGCACGGCCTTCCGCCGCTCGATCGAACTCGATTCCTCCGACCCGCTGGCGCACCTCGGCCTCGGCCTCGCCCGGATCGGCGGCGGCGAGCTGCAGGATGGCCGCAGCGAACTGGAAGTGGCGGTCGCGCTGGATCCCAATCAGGCCCTGCTCAGGGCCTACCTTGGCAAGGCCTACTTCGAGGAAAGACGCAGCGCACTGGACGATCAGCAGTTCGGCATCGCCAAGTCGCTGGATCCGTTCGACCCCACCGCCTTCCTGTATGACGGCATCCGCAAGCAGACCGAGAACCGTCCGGTCGAGGCACTCGAGGACCTGGAAAAATCGAGCACGCTGAACGACGCACGGGCGGTCTATCGCAGCCGTCTGCTGCTGGACAAGGACCAGGCCGCACGCGGTACCAGCGTGGCGCGGGTCTACAGCGACCTGGGTTTCGCGGAACTGGGAGCAATTGAAGCCAGCCGCTCGCTGGCCATCGACCCG
>DATCUL010000514.1:0-4068 GCA_036567405.1 Methyloversatilis sp.
GACGAATGGAACACGGGTCTGCCGGAAGCGCACGCTTTCAAACTGCGAGAGCAGGCTGCGGCCCAGGGTTTCGGCGGTGATGCCGGTGCTGTCGGAAATGAAGAAGACGGTTCGCATCGGTTTGTCCATTGTTGATTCGTGTTTCGGCCTGTCCGCGTGATGAATACCCCGGGCGCCGCAGCGGTGCCCCGGGGCGACGAGGCGGTCGCTCATTCTGGCGCGAAAACCCGGGCGGAAGCGTCGAAGCGCCGACAATTCCGTGTCGCCGGATGTTATCGGATCATGATTGCCTGAGTTTGCGTACGGCAGAGCGCAGGCTGGTGAGGAGGCTTGCCTGCGTTCAGTACAAGGGCGTTTCCGCAGTCTCAGCCGAACTGAAACCCGCACGCCCTGACCGCACTTTCATTTCCAGGCGGGCAGATACAGCCTGACTGCGGTGCCCTTGCCCAGATCGCTATCGACTTCAACCGTACCGCCCAGTCTTTCGATGACGCCGCGGAGCATTGGCAGTCCCAGGCCGGATCCGGCAGCCTTGCCGGCAAGAGGCGGTTTGAAGATCAGGCTCATGTCCGCGGGTGCGATGCCAGGACCGCTGTCGCGTACCTCGGCGATGACCCGGCCGTCCGGATCCAGGCGGCTGCATATCGCGAGTTCTCCACCCGACTCCATGGCATCCATCGCGCCTGTGATCAGGCTACCCATCAGCTGGGTCAGCATCATCGCGTCGCCACGAACCGGGGGCAGGTTGTCGGCCAGTTCGCGCGATACCCGGATGCCGCGCTGATCCAGATCGCGGGCGAAGCCGGCGAGGGCGCCCAGCATCACCGGATTGATGTCGACTGGCGCGAGGTTGACGTACGCCGGTCTGGCACAGGCCAGCAACTGGCGCCCCCAGCCTTCGAGCCGCTCCACCTGGGCAATGATGTCGCGCAGGCGGCCCTGCGCGCCAACGGGCAGGACGTCGGACGACGCAACCTCGGCGGACGAGCGGATCGAAGCCAGCGGGTGCCGCAGACCGTGCGCAACTGCCGAGCACATTTCGCCGACGGCAGCCAGAGATTCGTTCTCGACCAGCTTGTCGCCCTGTGCGGCGATGATTCCATGGGCACGGCGCACGGTCCAGAAAAGCGCGCCAAAAAGGAACAGGCCGGCTGCACCGCATGCGATCCAGATCAGCAGCACGCCTTCCTCCAGGGCTTCGAACAGTTCGGTCGGCACCTTGTAGAGTTCGATAACGCCAACCACCTGACGCCCATGGACGTCGAAGATCGGGATGTAGCTCTCGATGAAGTGATTGCCGGTCCGTTCGAGATGCACGTGTTCCGACTTCGGCAGGCGGGCCGGGTCGATGACGCCACTGTGAATGACCAGATCGGCCTGCAGTGCCTCCTCCAGCTCGTCGTTGCGCTCGAAGCGCTGGCCGATGAGGGTACTGTCGCTTGACCAGACCATGTGCCGGTCAGCCGAGTAGACATTGGTTCGCAGCACGCCCGGCATGCGGTTCATGTGATCGAGAAAGTTCTGGAACTGCTGCGGTGTCGTGATCCGTGTGCCGTCGAAATAGGCATATGCGTTTTCGGTGGCGACGATGCTTCGGACGAATCCGGCCGTGATCTCCGCTTCCTGCCGGATCATCCGGTCGGTGAGGAAGGCCGAAAAGGTCCAGGCGGCCACCATGCTGACCAGCGCGACTGACAGCAGCGCCGTCAGCGAGAACCAGCGGATCAGGTTGAAAGGTCGGGTCTCGACCGTCGAGCTTGTGACGCGCATCGGATCCCCCTTCATTCAGTAAGCACATGCCGGCCGGCAGCCATCAGGAGCAAGGCCGGCTCGGGCGAGACAGGCCCTGACCGGACCGGACGGTTGGCAGGCATGCCGGCTCAGGAGGCTCATCGCATGAGCAGGGCGCAGTGCGGCAGCGTACGGATGCATGGTCGGTCGTTCAGTTGCCTTGTACCGGCGGGGCTTCACTGTGGCAGCGGCTGCAGGAAAAGAAGGTGATGAATGCAACCCGATCATGGCACATGCCGCAGTACCGGCCACGGAAAATGTCCGCCATGCGGATGCGCGTGCTGCCGGCGATCGATGCGAACGGCGCCGGGTGGCAGTTCGAACAGGCGAGCCAGAGCGTGTGGGAACGATGGGGAAAGCGCACATGGGGCATTTCCTTCGTGTTCTTCATGATGATGTCGAGGTCGAGCACTTCCATGTCCTGCGTGCCCCGAAGATTGCTGCGGGGCTGTATCAGGCCTTCTTTGAGTGCGCGCATCCAGTCGGGAAATCCGTTGGCATCGTAGGGCAGGTCGCGAGTTGCCTCGTCTATCCGCTGCAGGCGTGCCGCATCCGGGTTGTCCGGGTCGTGGAAATCGGATTCGTCTATGGTGCGCCGCGCATCGTGTCCGGCACCGGAGGCGGGCGCAGCGGGCGCTGCATCGGGGGCGGCGACCGCGTTTTTCGGTGTGGCGCGCAGGAATGCCGAGGCGTCCAGCGAATGGACCACGCCCAGCAGGACGCATGCCTGTATCGAAAGCAGTGTTAGGTGTCGCCGGATCCGCCATTGCCGCCCGTTCATCGACTGCGATCTGCCCGGCCGACGGATGTTTGCGTGTCCGACGTGGCGTGATGCGCGGGGTGCCGGATATTCCCGGAAGCGGGAATCGGTTTCCGGAATCGGGAATGGACTGGCAGGGGGAGGGCAGCTGGACATGCGATTGTCAGGTGTCGTCCGGATGGTGCGTTTCCTGCACCGGTGACTGCTTGTTCCGACGTTTGCCAGTCTGGCGCAGGCGTTTTCAAAACACCGGTACCCCCATCAGCTGAAGCGCACGGTTGAGCTGACCGGTCGCCGCTTCCATCAGGTGCACCGCCTCCTTGTACTGGCCGGCCCTGGCCTGGCCGTCGGCCTCGCCGAGCAGGCGGCGGCCTTCGGACTGGAAGTTGTCGATCGCACCGCGCCGGTCGCCGTCGGCCTTGCCGTCGCCGACCATCATGTTCACCAGAAGCTGGTTGCTTTCGAAGCGCCTGATTTCGTATGCGTACTCTTCGGCGGCTGACGAGAAATTAAGGGAATGCACGACTTCCTCGCCGGAGCGGAGCCTGGACAGCTCGGACACCGCCAGCTGGTAAGCGTCACCCAGCAGGCGGTTGGCCAGCGCCAGTTCGCCGGTGCCGGCGCGCTTCCGCGCTTCGGCGCTCTTTGCATCGATGCGCGTGAGCAGCACGCGTGCAGCGCTTCCTATCCTGGGGTGAGTGGCGACTTCCTCGACCGACGCACGGTAGGTCGCGACCTGTTCGATCAGATTCTGGTGGGCGCGGCGCAATGCATCTTCGGACAGGCTGGCCGGGGGCTGCGCGCGCTGTGCCGAGGCCGATGAGCGCAGCGCGTCGTCGAGGATACGGGCGGCATCGTCAAAGCGGCTCTCCTCCAGCGCCTGGCGGGCGAGCGTCAGTGCATTCCTGCCCTTTTCCAGGCGCTCCGGTGCGTGCGGCGCGGTTGCGGCGGAGTTCTTGGCGGCCTGCGTGTTGACCAGCATTTCCACCAGGCGGATTTTCTGCTCGACCAGACGGCGCCGGTCGTCCTGCGACCCTTCCTGCGCGGTTGCCAGCGTGGCTGCCAGCAGAACGGCGGTGGCGGGGAGGAGGTACTTCACGGCAGCGTCGAGCGACGATCGGCTGGCAAATGGACACGGATGCATCGTTGGTTGAAATCAATCCGCTCAACTGCGACTCCAAGGGCAACCTCATCGCCCTGGATGCCAAGTTCAACTTCGATTCCAACGCCCTGTTCCGCCACCCCGAGATCGTGGCCTACCGCGACCTAGACGAGGAAGACCCGGCCGAAGTGGAAGCCTCCAAGTTCGACCTGGCCTACATCAGCCTGGACGGCAACATCGGCTGCCTGGTGAACGGCGCCGGTCTGGCCATGGCCACCATGGACACCATCAAGCTGTTTGGCGCGGAGCCTGCCAACTTCCTGGACGTGGGCGGCGGTGCCACCCCCGAGAAGGTGACGGAAGCCTTCAAGATCATGCTCAAGAACCCCAAGGTCAAGGCCATTCTGGTCAACAG
>DATCUL010000515.1:0-8010 GCA_036567405.1 Methyloversatilis sp.
CGCTGCTGCTGATCCACGGCTTTGGCGGCGACCTCAACAACTGGCTGTTCAACCACGAGCCGCTGTCGGCGTCGCGTGCGGTGTATGCGCTCGATCTGCCGGGTCACGGCAGTTCGACCAAGGACACCGGCATTGCTTCACTTGATGGACTGGCTGAAGTCGTGGTCGGCTTCATGGACGCGGTCGGCATCGAGTGCGCGCATCTGGCGGGGCATTCGATGGGGGGCGGCGTGTGCCTGGCCGTGACGCGCCGGGCGCCGCAGAAGGTCAAGTCGCTGTCGCTGATCGCCAGTGCCGGCCTTGGTTCCGAGATCAACGGCGGCTACATCGACGGCTTCGTGGCGGCTTCGTCGCGCAATGCCTTCAAGCCGGTGCTGCAGCAGTTGTACTCGGACGCCGGACTGGTCACCCGTTCGATGATCGACGACATGCTGAAGTACAAGCGTCTCGAAGGTGTCGAAGCGGCGCTGACCAGGCTGTCGGCCGGGCTGTTCGCAGGCGGCGTCCAGTCGGAACAGCTGGCGTCTGCCGCGAGCGGCAAGCCGGTGCTGGTGATCTGGGGCGAGCACGACCGCATCATTCCGGCGTCGCATGCCGGTGCGATTCCGGGTGCGACCGTGAAGGTGCTGCCGGGGCAGGGCCACATGGTCCAGCTGGAAGCCGCCAGTGAAGTCAACAAGCTGATCGAGTCCTTCATCGGCTGATGCACCACCGGCCGTCGCGGCGCGTGCCGCGACGGCCACTGAACGGACACCATCATGAGTTCTGCTGTTGCTGGAGAAGGACTGCGCGGCCGCGAAAAGCTGGCACGCATCCCGGTGAAGGTGCGCGACGATGTCGCGTCGCCGGCCAAGCCCGCCTGGCTGCGCGGCCGCGATCAGGACACGCCGGCCGTGCGCGCGCTGCAGGGTGTGCTGCGCGAACACGCGCTGCACACCGTATGCGAGGAAGCCGCCTGCCCGAACATCGGCGAATGCTTCGGCGGCGGTACCGCGACCTTCATGATCCTCGGCGCGATCTGCACGCGGCGCTGCCCCTTCTGCGACGTGTCGCACGGCCGGCCGCTGCCGCCCGATGGCGACGAACCGGCGCGCCTGGCGCGCGTGGTCGCAGCGATGCAGCTGCGCTACGTGGTCATCACCTCGGTCGATCGCGACGATCTGCGCGACGGTGGTGCCGGGCACTTCGCCCGCTGCATCGCCGCCATCCGTGCGCTGAGCCCGGCCATCACGGTCGAGGTGCTGACGCCGGATTTCCGCGGCCGCGAGTCGGTGGCGCTGGAAGCCCTCGAGGCCGCGCCGCCCGATGTGTTCAACCACAACATGGAAACCGTGCCGCGCCTGTACCGCGAAGTCAGGCCGGGCGCGGACTACCGCGGATCGCTCGCGCTGATCCGTGATTTCGGTGCGCGCTTTCCGGGTGTGCCGACCAAGACCGGGCTGATGCTCGGTCTGGGCGAAACCGAAGAGGAAGTGGTCGAGGTGATGCGCGACCTGCGCGCGTACGGATGCGATCTGCTGACGCTGGGCCAGTATCTGCGCCCGTCGCCGGCGCATCTGCCGGTGATCGAGTATGTCACGCAGGCGCGCTTCGACTCGCTGCGCGAACGTGGTCTCGAACTGGGATTCAGCGAGGTGGCTGCGGGGCCGCTGGTGCGCTCCTCCTATCGCGCGGACCAGTTGCACGAGGCGTATGGCCATCGCCATGACTGAGGTCGGCATGCCTGCTGTCCAGGTCAACGGCCGGTGCGAACCACTGGATGCCGACATGAAGGTCGGCGATCTGCTGGTGCGCATGGCGTTGCGCGACCGGCGCATCGCCGTCGAGCGCAACGGCGAGATCGTGCCGCGCAGCGCCTTCGATCAAACAATGCTGCATGACGGCGACCGCATCGAAATCGTCATCGCCGTCGGAGGAGGCTGACATGAACGCACCTTGCAAGGAGTCGCTGGCCGATCCGCTGGTCATCGGCGGTCAGTATTTCGGCTCGCGTCTGCTGGTCGGTACCGGCAAGTACCGCAATCTGAAGGAAACCGCACGCGCGCTCGACGCCAGTGACGCGGAAATCGTCACCGTGGCGATACGCCGCATGCCGCTGACCGCGACCGACGGCGAGCCCGGTCTGCTCGACGTGCTGCCGCCGAAGCGCTACACGCTGCTGCCCAATTCGGCCGGCTGCTATACCGCCGACGACGCGGTGCGCACGCTGCGCCTCGCACGCGAACTGCTCGACGGCCACGATCTGGTGAAGCTCGAGGTACTGGGCGACCAGAAGACGCTGTTCCCCAACATGCCGGAAACGCTGCGTGCGGCCGAAGTGCTGATCCGCGAAGGCTTCCGCGTGATGGTCTATTGCTCGGACGATCCGATACAGGCGCGCGTGCTGGAAAACATGGGCTGTGTCGCCGTCATGCCGCTGGCCAGCCTGATCGGCTCGGGCATGGGCATCCTCAACCCGTGGAACCTGAAGATCATCATCGCCGAGGCGAAGGTGCCGGTCATCGTAGATGCCGGCATCGGCACCGCGTCGGACGCTGCCGTGGCGATGGAACTGGGCTGCGACGGCGTGCTGATGAATACGGCCATCGCGCATGCGCGCAATCCGGTGCTTATGGCCACGGCAATGCGCCATGCGGTCAGTGCCGGCCGCCTGGCCTTTCTGGCCGGTCGCATGGCATCGGTGCCGTATCGCGCCGTCGCCTCGTCGCCGCAGACCGGTTTGATCGAATGATCCGAACAACACAAGGAGAAAGTCAGATGTCCGCACATCCAACCCGCAAGGTGGCGCTCGTCACCGGTGCCTCGCGCGGCATCGGGGCCGCCATCGCGCAGCGTCTTGCGCGCGACGGTTTTCACGTCGTCCTGCACTACGGCAGCGGCGAGGCCGAAGCGCACGCGGTGCGCGCCGCCATCGAGCGTGATGGCGGCAGCGCGTCGCTGGTGCAGGCCGATCTCGCTGCCCGCGACGGCGCCGCACGGCTGGCCGCCGGCGTGACCGAACCGCACATCGACGTGCTGGTGAACAACGCGGGCATCGCGCCATTCATGTCCATCGAGGAGATGGATGTCGACACCTATGACCAATTGTCCAACATCAACATGCGGGCGGTGTTCTTCGTGACGCAGCAGATGCTCGGCCGGCTGCGCGCGGGTGGCCGCATCGTAAACCTCTCGTCGGTGGTCGCCCGTACCGCGTTTGCGGGCATTCCGGCGTATTCGGCCACCAAGGGCTTCATCGACGTGCTGACGCTGCAGCTGGCGGCGGAACTCGGTCCGCGTGGCATCACCGTCAACGCAGTGGCGCCGGGGGTCATCGAAACGCGCATGACCACCGGCCTGCTCGAAAACGGCGGGGCGGACGCGGTGCAGTCGATGCAGGCGCTGGCCGGCATCGGCACGCCCGATCGTGTCGCCGGTGTCGTCTCCTTCCTGGCCGGACCCGACGGTGCGTGGACCACCGGTCAGACGGTCGACGTCAGCGGCGGCACCAAGCTCTGATCCGGCGCGGCTTCAAGTTCTGCGCAAGGCCAGGGCGGCCCAGCCGAGCCATTCATGCAGTGCGGCGCCGGACTGCTGCAGCGCGCGCACGCCGGGGATGAAATCGACCGCACGGACAGTGCTTGCCTGCCTGATCAGCGTTGGCGCTGCGACCGGTTCAAGACCGGCGCGGCGGAATTCCTCCATCGCGCGGCGCATGTGGAAGGCGTGGGTCACCAGCGCCACGCGGTTGAGCCCGGCTGCGTGCAGCAGTGCCGCCGATTCGCGGGCGTTGTCGGCGGTGTCGCGCGAGCGCGATTCCACCCAGCGCACCGGCACGCCGAATTCGTCCATCACCTCCTTCATCATGTCGGCCTCCGGCCGGCCGTCCCACACCACGCCGCCGCTGACCAGCACCGGCAGCCGAGTGATTCGTGCCAGGCGCGCGCCGGCGCGCAGCCGTTCCAGCGCGTAGGCATTGACGGTCTGTCCGCCGTAGTCGACGAGATTGTCGGTGGTGCCGGCGCCGAGGATGACGATGGCCTGGGCATGTGCCAGCGCGCCGGTCGGCGCAGCCGTCCGGGTCGCATAGGTTGACCTTTCGAGCATGCCCGACAGTGCCGGTGTGCATAGCGCATACAGCAGCAGCAGCCCGCCGCCCGCCATCGCCAGCCCGGCCCTGCGGTGGCGCAGCGCGAGCAGCAGCCCGGCGACCGACAGCATCAGCGGGCTGGCCGGTGGCAGCAGCAATGCCGCGACGGCCTTCTTGAGCACGAACAGCAGGGAAGCCAGCATGGGCGCTTACCCGTCCAAAAAGCCTTATTATCCGGGCCAACAGGCCACACGGCGGCTACAACAATACATTTGCGACGCAAATCCCCGCGTCGGCGGCTTTCTCGGAGCGCGCTTTTTTGATCGATCTGTCGGCAATCGGCTGGAAGGAAGCGGCGCTGGTCGCACTCGTCATACTGGCCGCCTACATGGGTTACGCGCTGATGCGTCTGTCCACGATGAATGCCCGCCGGGCACCGCCACAACAGCCCTCATCGGCTGAACTGGCCAAGCGCGCGCTGACGCCCGACGAAGCCGAGCTCCGGCTGGACGTGCTGCTGGACAGACGCCTGGCGCCGCTGATGCAGGCGCTGGAAGCCCGCCTTGAACTGATCGAGGACCGGTTGGACGGCGTGGGCCGACGCATCGAGACCGTCAATCAGTTGCCGCCTGTGGCGCCTCAGTACAGCGAGGCGCTGTCGCTGGCCGCGCGCGGCCTGAGCGCGGGAGACATCGCCGAACAGTGCGACATGTCGGTCGGCGAGGCGGAACTGGTGCGTACGCTGGCTCAGAGTCGGGGCATGACCGGAGGGGATGCGCAATGAGCCGGCTGCCGGACAGGGCGGAGGAGGAAGAGCAGCGCACTGCGCTGATGCGGCGCGTGGTGGTGGCCGGCGTCATGATCGCCATGCTGATAGGCGCGCTGGCCGTGTTCGATGCCGGCCGGCGTCCGCACGAACCTGTCGCTGCGCCGCAGGTGAAGCCCGAAGTGCCGGCTCCGGAACCTGCGGCGGTTGTCGATGCGCCGCCGCTGCCGCCGGCGGAGGAAGCGCCGGTCAAGGTGTCGCCGGTCAATCTGCAGGACGAGCCGCCGCCGCTGCCCGAAGGCACAGCCCTGCCTGAACGGCCCGAAGCGGCGCAGCTGCCGGAGAAGCTGGAAAAGCCGGGCAAGGCGGAACGGCAGGAAGCCGCGGCGCCGGCTGCGCCCCCATCGCTGCCGATACCGCGTGCTGCTCCGCCGGTCGCCGGGCGGCCGGGGATCGGTCACGAAGCGCCTGCGCCGGCTGTGCCTGTTCCGTCGATTTCGCGTGCGCCTGCACCTGCACCGCAGCCGACCGGCCCTGTACAGGGCTATGTGGTGCAGGTCGGCGTGTTCAGCAGTGTCGCCAACGCCGAGGAAGTCCGCGCCAGACTTGCGCTGAACGGCATTCCGTCGCAGATCGAGGCCCGCGTGCACGTCGGTCCGTTCAGATCCCGTGCCGAAGCCGACGAGGCCCGTGCGCGGCTGCGTGCCATCGGCCTGGACAGCGGACAGCCGGCGCCGCTCAGGAGTGGTGCGGTACGCCCCTGACCGGCTCAAGCCCGCTGCGCCCCCGTCGTTAACCCGGATATACGTTCAACACGAAAAGGTCCGATATGGCGATATTGGGGTGGGTCAGAAAAAACGAACTTGATGCGGTCAACGCGGAATGTGCTCAGCGGGATCAGGACGTGTCCGTACTGAAGGCGGAAGTGGCCCGACTGGAAGAAGAGCTCCGGCTGCATCGGCAATCGCAGGAGGCGCATCAGGCGCGCAGTGATTTCGATGCCGGCCTGCTGCAGAACATGACGGCCTACGCGGACTCCTTCCAGCGTTTCCGCGCGACGCTGGCGGCGCTGGCCGGGATCGTCACGACCGAGGCCGGGCGTGCCGCCGAAACGGCGACGCAGTGTGCCGAGACGGCAAGTGGCAGCCGCGACATCGCGACCAGCCTGCACGACTATTCGGCGCGCCTGCAGGCGACGGCGCATAGCGTCGACACGCTGCGCGAGCGCGCGGGGCAGATCGGCGGCATCGTGCGTCTGATCCGCGAGATCGCCGACCAGACCAATCTGCTGGCGCTGAACGCGGCGATCGAAGCGGCGCGCGCCGGCGAGCAGGGACGCGGTTTCGCCGTGGTGGCAGACGAGGTTCGCAAGCTGGCCGAACGCACCGGTGCCGCGACCGCGGAGATATCGGGGCTGGTCAGCGGCATCCAGACCGACACCACGCAGGCCACCGGACGCATGCATGACAACGCAAGCGATGCCGAACAGTATTCGGCGCGGGGTCTGGAAGCCAGTGCCCGGATCGACGCGCTGAGTGCCCAGGCCGGGGTCAACGGTGCACACATGGCGACCACGTCGCTGCGCGCCTTCGCCGAACTCGCCAAGGTGGATCACCTCGCCTACAAGATGGACATCTACCAGGCGGCGTCTGGCCACTCCGGACGTCAGCCCGACAGCTTTGCCGGACACTGCGACTGTCGTCTGGGCAAGTGGTACTACGAGGGCGAAGGTCGCCTCCGCCACAGTCACCTGAGCGGTTTCCGCGAACTCGAAGCGCCGCACGAGGCCTTCCACCGGGTGGGCGCCGAAGCGTTGGGTCAGGCACTCGCGGGCAACTTCGATGCCGCGCTCGAGGGCATCGCGCGCATGGAGGCGCTGAGCCTGGATGTGATCAGTCTGCTCGACCGCATGAGCGATGCCGCCGAACAGGTGGCTACCCTGCATCGATAATCCGCGATAATCCGGCGTTGGCGGGCGTGCGCGGGCACGCCCGTGCTTTTCCATCCAACACTGTCCGGAGCCATTTCCATGCCGCGCACCATCATTTCGACCCCCAATGCCCCGGCCGCCATCGGCACCTACTCGCAGGCGGTGAAGACCGGCAATACCGTCTACATGTCCGGCCAGATCGGACTGGACCCGGTCACCATGAGCATGGCCGACGGCATCGATGCGCAGATCAGGCAGGTGTTCGACAATCTGGAGGCCGTTGCCAAGGCTGCCGGTGCAACGCTCGACAACGCGGCCAAAGTGAATGTCTATCTGACCGATCTGGGCAATTTCGCCAAGGTCAACGAGGCCATGACCCGTTACTTCAACCAGCCTTTCCCGGCGCGCGCCGCGGTGGGGGTCGCCGCGCTGCCGCGCGGTGCCATGGTCGAAGTCGATGCGGTGCTGGTGATCGACTGATCCGCGCCGGCCGGAGGCGGTTTCTCCGGCCGGCCCGCCACGCCATTGAGTACCCGAAGCGAAGCGCTCGCCAGTGCGCTGGACAAGCTCGGTCTCGGTTCGGACGCCGCGCTGGTGCTGCACTTTCCGCTGCGCTACGAGGACGAGACACGCCTGACGCCGGTGGCACAGGCGCGTGCCGGCGCGCCGGTGCAGGTCGAGGTCGAGGTGACGCAGGCCGAGGTCAAGTTCCGGCCGCGACGCCAGCTGGTCGTCACCGCGGCCGACGACAGCGGCACCGTGACGCTGCGCTTCTTCAATTTCTATCCGTCGCAGCAGAAGCAGCTGGCGCCCGGTCGGCGCGTGCGGCTGTTCGGCGACATCAATCCCGGCTTCTTCGGTGCCGAAATGCTGCATCCGCGCGTGCGCAGCGTGGGTGAGGACACCGCGCTGCCGGACCGGTTGACGCCGGTCTATCCGGCGACTGCCGGGCTGTCCCAGACCAGCCTCCGTCGCGCGATCGAAGAGGCGCTCGGCCGCGTCGCGCTCGACGACAGCCTGCCCGACGCGCTGCGTCGCCGGTATGCACTGCCGGCCTTTGCCGATGCGGTGCAGGCCCTGCACCATCCGCTGCCGGGCGAATCGCTGCGCGATCTGGACGAACGTCTGGCGCCGGCCTGGCGGCGCATCAAGTTCGACGAGCTGCTGGCCCAGCAGCTCAGCCTGAAGCGCGCGCACGACGCGCGCCGCCGCCGCGATGCGCCGGTGCTGGTCGGCAACGGCGAG
>DATCUL010000516.1:0-2824 GCA_036567405.1 Methyloversatilis sp.
TCCATCGCCTGGCGCACCGACGCATCGGTCAGGCCGTCGATGACGATTTCCAGCACCGCACCGATGCGCTCGTCGAGCTCCGACTTGGTCGCACCGCGCAGCGTCGGGCAGAAAGCGTCGTTGGTCGAGGCCGACAGCGCCTTGTACTTGGAACCCACCTTGGAACCCGAGCGCACCACGCCGCCCGGGAACGGCATGACGATCTCGCGCAGCTTGCGCATGTCGGCGATGGCCGCCTCGCACGCTTCGAGTGCCTGCATCTGGGTGTCGGCCAGCACCAGGAAATTGCCGCCGCCGACCGCCTTGACCATGCGCGCCGTGTCCTGCACCAGGAATTCGCCGTCCATCACCGGGATGCGCCAGTAGCGCTTGCCGGCGATCTGCTTCGAGGTCTGGAAGCCGTCGCCGAAGTAGCGCAGCGTCTTGCCCAGCGGCACCGGATCGCCTTCGTCCAGACCGGCGAAGATCGCGCTGGTCGGACTGGTCAGCACGCACTGGCCGACGCGCCGCTCGATCTGCTTGATCAGTTCCTTGCTCGACACCGCGAACAGCAACACCGACACGCCGGGACGCCCGTCCGGTGTCTCGTCCGGCGACAGCATGCGTTCGATGCCGGCCTCGGCACCGCAGGCGATGACCGAGGTCGCGAAACCGGTCAGCGCGGCCGCCGAATGCATGGCCCAGGTTTCGTTGCAGGCAGTGATGAGCAGGCGGATGCCGCGCATGCCGAAGGCTTCGGCAAAGGTGTCGTCGATTGTTACGCCATTGATGATCATCTGCTCAACCCCGCTTGCGGCATGCATGGGCGATCAGCTTCGAGCCGCCGCCGCATTCGCACAGTTCGTCGTCGCTGATCTTGAAATTGTTCATGCGCACCGAGTGAAAGCGCTCGAAGTAAGGCCTGATCTTCTTCTCGATGCCGACGTCGAACTCCGGCTTCACCGCGTGGGTGTTGCCGCGCACCACCTTGACGATCCTGCCGTCGCGCACCACCAGTTCGCCGTCCTTGAACACCAGCTCCGGCTTTTCGAACATGCGTTCGCGGTCGGCGTCCTCGCGATAGACCACGATGTCGGCCGCCGCCCCCGGCGCCAGATGGCCGCGGTCGGCCAGTCCGATCAGCTTCGCCGGCGCGGCGCGCGTCATGATCGCGATCTCGTACAGCGAATACTCGCGGTCGAGACTGCCCAGCGCGCTCATCGCGCGCGCGTCCGGGTTGATCGTGTCGAGCATCGCGTTGCGGAAGCTGCGGTCCGTCAGCAGCCTGATCAGGTGCGGATAGGTCGTGAAGGGTGCGCCATTCGGGTGGTCTGTGGTCAGGAAGATGCGCCACGGGTCATCGACCATCAGGAAGATTTCCAGGCCGATCGCCCACTGCAGCGCATTGACGAAGTTCTGGTCCTTGTACCTGAACGGCACCACGCCACAGCCGGCGTCGCACTCGATGTCCATGATGACCGACTTCTTCGGCGAGCCGTGGTCGGCGTTGCGGTACTGCACCATGTTGTCGCCGGACGCGGTCACCGTCTGGCCGAACAGGATCTGGCCGACGTCGGCGGTGACGTTCTTCTGCCGGTTGATCGCTTCGGCGATGCGTGATGCCGCGCTCGAAAACCTGCGCTCGCCCTCGGTGCCGTAGCTGTGGAACTGGATGTGCGTCAGGTGGATGGGCAGGCCTTCGGCCGCGTCCATCGTGCCCAGCGTGGTGTCGACATTGCCCGGCACGCCGAGATTGCTGGCATGCACATGCAGCGGCTTGGGCACGCCCAGTTCATGGACCGCCCGCGACAGCGCCTGGATGATGCGCCGCGGCGTCACGCCGTAGTAGGCGTTCTGCTCGTCGAGATCGAGCTTGCGCTGGTTGAACTTGAAAGCCGAAATCGCGCCCGGATTCACCACCTTGATGCCGACCGTCTGCGTCGCATTCAGCGTCCATGCGACATAGTCGTTGATGGTCTGCTGGTCCTCGTTGGCCACCAGCATGCGCAGCAGCAGGTCGTCGCTGCCCAGCATCGCGTAGCCGCCGGTGTCGAGCATGGGCGTGTCGCCCATCTCCATGTGCGCCTGGCGCGCGTTCATCGGCAGCAGCGCGGGCTCGAACGCGGCCGTGTAGCCCATCTCGGCATAGCGGTAGCCGGCCGCCAGCGTGCCCGGTGCGGCGTGGCCGCAGCTCGAGCGCGTCAGTTCGGTGCGCTCGACCGGATCACCACGATGGTCTTCCGGCAGCATTTCGCGGGCGATGTTCACCTTGCCGCCGCCGATGTGGCTGTGCATGTCGATCGCACCGGACATGACGATGCGACCGGCGATGTCGTACTCGGCACTCACCTTTTCGTGATCGTCGGGGGCGGCGACGATGCGGCCGTCGCGCACCCAGATGTCGCGCACCTGGTCGTTGACGCCGTTGGCCGGATCGATCACCCGGCCGCCGGTCAGTTTGATCACGCTCACGCCTTCACCTCCCCGAGCCGGGCCGCAATCATCGCGGCGACCTGTCCTGCCGCCGGCAGCGACGACGCGCGCAGTGCGCGCAGCGGCAGCGTCACCACCTTGTCGGTGCGCACGAAATGACCACTGTGATGCATGCCCGGCGTCGCCACCGGGATGAACACCCGCGGCTCGGCATCGAGCTGCTGCGACGGCGGCGCAATGACCACCGTCGGCACGCCGCAGGCGGGCGGCGCAACGCGGTCGTTCAGACTGCTGATCCACACCAGCGCATCGGCTTCGCCGGTAGCCAGCAGACGGTCGATGCCGTTGTGCACCGGGTCGAACTGCGGCGTGCCGCTGGCATAGCTGGTGCGCATCGGAAAGCCGGTCTGCC
>DATCUL010000517.1:0-2915 GCA_036567405.1 Methyloversatilis sp.
CGCTGAGCGCGCTCAGGGAGCAGGCGCCACGCCCGGCCAGCGCCGGCACGCCAGCCGGGCACCTGCACCCTCGACGACCACCGCCGCAGCATAGCCGTCCGGCACCGGCACGCTGCGGACATGCCAGACAGTCGACACGCCGGCATCGCGGACCGGCGACTCCTCGTGCCCGTCGCCCATCACGCTGAAGGACTGCAGCGGCTGCGCCAGCCCCGCACCCAGCGCCTTCACATAGGCTTCCTTGCGCGTCCAGATCTCATGGAAGCGCATGGTGTGCGCCTCTTTCGTGCAACGGTCGAGTGCCGCGCATTCGTCCGTTGCGAAGAAGTGCGCGGCGATGCGCGACAGATCTTCACGCGCGATCGCGGCTTCGACATCCACGCCGATTTCGCGCCCGGACGCGATG
The DNA here is from genome assembly GCA_036567405.1 of Methyloversatilis sp. Lineage (GTDB taxonomy): Bacteria > Pseudomonadota > Gammaproteobacteria > Burkholderiales > Rhodocyclaceae > Methyloversatilis. The sequence continues at coordinate 407 of DATCUL010000517.1, forward strand.
CCACACAGCACGGCATCGCCGGAATGCGACAGGTTGAAGCGCAGATCCGACCCATGCCGCTGCGCCAGCCTCGGCTTGCCGCGCTGGTCCACGTCCAGCCCGACATCGGCCGGAGCCATCCCCAGATAGCGGCCAAGCACGTCGCGCAGCACGACATGCGCGAACACGAAGCGTGCGCGATCGGCGTCATGCACGAAGCGCCGGGCGCGCGCCGTCTCCGCAGGCGACAGCTGGGCGCTGCCGTCGTCCCCACCCGGCATTCCGGGCCGGACCGCCAGCCACAGATGAACCTCGTCGCCGGCAATCGGCATGACGGAAAACCGGGCGTTGGGGTTCATCGCCCGGCCTGCGACCGGGCCGGTTCGTCCGCCTCTTCATCCAGCCGCTGCTGCAGCAGCCGGGCCAGTTCATGGACCAGTGGCGGCTTGACCATCAGGCCGTGGGTACCGGGCACCGGGTGTATCCCGAAACCGCCGGACACCCGGGCAGACCAGCCAAGGCAGGGCTTGCTCGCCTCGATGCGCGATTCCTCGGCGATGTACAGGTCGACACGCCCGGCATAGGTCCGCGGCCGATAGCCCCAGTGCGCCCACCAGTGCGCCGAAGCCGCATCCGGAAACCCCTGGCGCGGCGTACGGCCGAACAGGTTGAGAACCGCATGTTCCAGCCGTTCGCGCCTCAGATAGGGGCGCACCACGCTGGCCAGCCGGGCAATCAGGCCACCGCCGGCCGGACGCAGATACACGCCTGGCGCATAGGTATCGATCAACGCAAGGACGGCGACCTCTTCGCCGACCGCCCTGAGCTGCTGCGCCATCTCGAACGCCACCGTGCCGCCGCTGGAAAAGCCGGCCAGCCGGTAAGGGCCGTGCGGCTGCACCTCGCGCATCGCGACGATGCAGTCGGCGGCGATGTCCGGCACGCTGGAACGCGGCGTCGCCTGACCGTCGACCCCGAGCGCATTCAGGCCGAGCACCGGCTGTCGCGGCGACAGCGCACGCGCCAGATCGAAGTAGTGGAACAGGTTGCCGCCTATCGTATGCACGCAGAACAGCGGTGGCATGTCGCCCGCAGGCTTGATCGGCACCAGCAGCGGCCAGCGACCGCGACCCGACTGCTCGCGCAGCAGTCCGGCGATGTCCCGGATCGTGTTGCCGCGGAACCAGAAGGTATCCAGCGGCAGCCGCGTGCCGAAGGTGCGTGCGATCGCCTCGACCAGCCTCAGCGCCAGCAGCGAGTGGCCGCCCATCGCGAAGAAATCCTGATCGACACCGATGCCGCCGCGTTCGAACAGCGATTCCCATATGCCGAGCAGGTGCCGCTCGAAAATGTCCTGCGGCTGGCTGGCCGCCCCCCCCTGAATACCCGCCAGCGCTTCCGGCACCGGCAGAGCGGCGCGGTCGAGCTTGCCATTGGCCGTGATCGGCAGCGCGTCGACCCGCACGAACGCCGACGGCACCATGTGCGCCGGCAGGCTCTGTCCGAGCTGCGCGCGCAGCACTCCGGCCGTCACGCCTTCGCCCGCCACGTACGCCACCAGCCGGCGCTCGCCCGGCCTGTCCTCCCGCAGCACCACCGCCGCCTGCTTCACCCCGGCCTGTGCCATTAGCGCCGCTTCGATCTCTCCCGGCTCTATCCGGAATCCGCGCAGCTTCACCTGGTGGTCGAACCGGCCCAGAAACTCGATCGTCCCGTCCGACAGCCAGCGCACACGGTCCCCGGTCCGGTACAGCCGCGCACCCGGCTCATCGCTGAACGGGTGCGCAACAAACTTCTCCGCCGTCAGCGCCGGCTGGTTCAGATAGCCGCGCGCCAGCCCGACGCCACCCAGATACAGCTCGCCGGCCACACCCACCGGTACCGGCTGGCGCGCCTCGTCGAGCACCCAGGCCTGCATGTTCGCGATCGGCCGGCCGATCGGAATGACGTCACGGTCGATGCCGTCGCAGGTCCATGCGGTCGCGTCGATGGCCGTTTCGGTCGGACCATATACATTGTGCAATGCAGCCCGCATGCGGCTGTGGAACACGCCCGCCAGTGCCGGATCGAGTGCCTCGCCGCCACAGAAGACATGGCGCAATGTCCGGCAGTCCGCAAGGCCCTGCTCGTCCAGCATCGGCCTCAGCATCGATGGCGTCAGATCCCAGATCGACACGTCATGCGCGCACGTCAGTGCCACCAGCGCCGCGCTGTCGGTGCGTTCGTACTCCCGTGCGAGCACGCAGCGCCCGCCGGTGAGCAGACAGGCGAACAGTTGCCCGATCGACACATCGAAATTGATCGACGCCTGGACCAGCATCACGTCGGCGTCGGTAATGCCGAAGCTGCCGATCAGCCAGTGCATGCGGTTGCACACCGCCGCATGGCTGACCATGACGCCCTTGGGCTGTCCGGTCGAGCCCGAGGTGTAGATCACGTACGCAAGGCTCGCTCCGCTGCCCGCACCCTTCGGGTTGTCCTCTGCCTGCGAACCGATCAACGCTCCGTCATCCACGCATACCGTCCGGCC
>DATCUL010000518.1:0-1862 GCA_036567405.1 Methyloversatilis sp.
CGCCAGCCGGTGCTGATCCGGCGTGCGGCCGGCGCGGGGTCGCAGCACTTCTTCGAACAGGCCTGCTCTGTTGCCGGCATCGCGGCGCCGCAGACCGGCCAGACCGCAGCGACCGAGCGCGAAGCCGCCTTCCTGGTGGCCGACGGTGCCGGCGACTGCGCCCCGGGCACGCGCGCCGCGGCCGGCGAATTCGGCCTCGGCTTCCTGCCGCTGGGCAGCGAGGCACTCGATCTGGTGATGCCGCGCACGCTCTACTTCCGCGCGCTGCTGCAGCAACTGCTGGCCGAACTCGCCGGCGACGCCAGCCGCGACCTCGCCACCCGGCTGGGCGGCTACGATCTGACGCCGCTCGGGCAGCTGAGAAACGAGACGGCTGCGCTGTAAGTGGGCGCAGCGCGTGATCAGTTCACGCGGGTGTCGCGATCCTTTCGCTTCTGATCTCCGGCGCCAGCACCGTCGCCATCGCTTCCCGCGCTGTCACCCGAACCCGTGGCGGTCTCGCCCAGGCCGACCAGCTCGACCGTCAGGATGGAATTGCGCTCGCGTTCCTCGCGATTGCCCGACGCGGTCGCGCCCTGCGCCTGATCGGTCGCCTTGTTCGCTTCGGACGGCGGCGCCACCGCCGGTGCGGCCGGTGCCGCGGGTGCCACGGTCGCGCTGCCGCTGACCGAACCCTTGATGTTGTCGCCGATCACCTCGCGCGCCGCGATGAAGATGTTCGATCCGCCAAAGCCGGCGTCCTGCGCGATCACCGCACCGTCCGGCGCGAACACCCGGATTTCGGTGGCCGACAGGTCGATGTCGGGCGACTTCGCCAGCGTCCGCACGCCGGAACCCGACACCGACGCACTGATGTCGAGCACCACCAGATCGCCGCGGATGACCACCTGCGGCGGCGGCGTCGCCGATGCCGTACTCGACCCCTTGCCGGCGTCGATGTTGCCGCCCGACGACCAGATCTGGATATCGCCGCCACCCATCGTGAATACGCGTGACGGTCCGACCTGGAAGTCCGCGCCGCTGAGCGCGTTGATCTCGCCGGCACCGATCGCGAAAACACCCTGGCGCGAGGCCGCCACCGCACTCGCACCCGAGCCGGCGACACCGACGTTGATCGCGCCGCCCGGCGCCACCAGGTCCACATTGCCGCCTTGCTCAGACTTGATCTGGCTGGCGAACAGATTGATGTCGCCGGCGGCCGGAACCGGGAAGGCCGCCGCGATCGCCTCGTAGCCGGGCCGGAAGCTTGCCTTGCCGGTACCGAGCAGATCGCCGAGCTGACCGGCATAGCGCAGACTGGCATTGAGCAGTCCGGACAGCAGCGGACGGTTGGCGTCGAAGAACGCACCGCGTTCGTTTGCCGGCAGCGCGTCGAATGCGGCGATGAGTGCCGCGTCGCCGGCACCGGCGTGGCCCGGCTGCGCGCGCATCCAGCCGACGATCGCGTCGTCGATGCGCTCGACCGCACCGGCGATGCGTTTCTGTTCGACCTCGCGCAGCGCGGCCACCTTTGTCTTCAGTTGCTGCGTCTTCGCGTCGTCAGACGCCGAAGGCGTCAGGAACTGCGCGATCGACCCCGCACCGCTGACCTCGACGATGATGCGGTCGAATGGCGCAATGGCCAGACCGCTGCCCGTTGCCGGCCGCAGCAGCGCGAGCAGTTCGGACGCGCCGAACTGCCTGCTGCCGGCCTGCACCAGGATCGACGCGCCCTGCTCGACCAGCGCCGGATTGTCGAAGTTGCCACGCGTGACGATGCCGAAGGAATTCGCCAGATCGATGCTGCCGCCGGCGATCACCTCCAGCTTGCCGCGGCCACCGACCTGTATGCCCTCCGCGACCGTGCCGCTCGGCACGCCGGC
>DATCUL010000519.1:0-2226 GCA_036567405.1 Methyloversatilis sp.
CTGGGTCCGCTGACCACGGACATCGCACCGGGCTACGACCACATCACCAGCGGCATCGGTGCGGCGATGATCGGCTGGTACGGCACGGCGATGCTGTGCTACGTCACACCCAAGGAGCACCTCGGGCTGCCGGACAAGGACGACGTCAAGGAAGGCATCATCACCTACAAGCTCGCGGCCCACGCGGCCGATCTGGCCAAGGGGCATCCGGGCGCGCAGATCCGCGACAACGCGCTGTCCAAGGCGCGCTTCGAGTTCCGCTGGGACGACCAGTTCAACCTCGGTCTGGACCCGGACAAGGCGCGCGAATTCCACGACGAAACCCTGCCGCAGCACGGCGCCAAGCTCGCCCACTTCTGTTCCATGTGCGGCCCGCACTTCTGCAGCATGAAGATCACCCAGGACGTGCGCGACTACGCCGCCGCCCAGGGCATCAGCGACGAGGCCGCGCTCGAGAAGGGCATGCAGACAAAGTCCGTCGAGTTCGTCAAGCAGGGCGCAGAGGTCTATCGGAAGATGTAGGCGATGAAGCCCCCGGACCGCTTCCGCCTGGAGGCAGTTCGGGGGCTGTGCCTGGAACGAAGCGGGCGCGGCCTCCTCCTGTCCGCGCCGTTGGCCGCATCGGCCGGCGAAGCTCACCGGCCGGCGAAGCTCACTTCAACGCGCGAATCTGCTCCGGCGACAATTCCTTCAGTGCCTTCGCCGCGGATTCCTTGGCGCGGTCGCGGTCGGTCTCGATGATGCTGTGCACCGAATCCATCACCCTGCCGTACGCGGCCGATGCCTCGTCCTTCGTGATCTGACCACTGGCCGCACGCTCACAGGTCCGGTACATCGATTCACGCAGGAATGCCAGCATCTGCGCGCGTTCCGCCAGCCTGACGACCGATGCATCGAACTCCGCCGAATTGCCCTGTTTTCCCGAAGCGGGCCGCGCCACGGACGCCTCAAGCGACGAAATGAGCTTCAGCGTGGCGTCCTGGGACGGTTCGGCGCACGCACTCATCCTGACGGCGTCAGCCGGTGCCACCACTGCCGGTGTCGCCGCAGCCGGCGCAGGCGCCGCTGCGCTCCTTATCAACGGTGTCGAGGGCGGAGCAGCTGCGGGCTGCAGCGAGTGATCGTACTTCGCCCAGTACTGCTTGTTTGGATCGACCGGCGCGTCAGCCGCCGGCGCCGCTGCCTTGGGCAGTGACGGCAAGGACGGCATCTTCAGGTCGGCACATCCGGACAGCAGCACCAGCGCGATCATGGAGCCGGACAACAGTGATGGTTTCATGGGTAATCCCTTTTTTTGTGGTGGATGCGCGGGCCGGCGGACAGCCGACGGTTTTCACGTCGGCCCGACGGGACGGGCCACCCGACGTCGCGCAGCAGTTTGTCTGCAGCATCCGTGCCACGAACTCGCGACCACGAGGAGACGCCCCGCGATTTTCTTGAAAGCCTTTATTGGCAAGGCTGAGCAGGTCGCCTGATCGACGCGGTGCCAGCCGCGCGATGACGCAAGCTGTACAGCGGCGAGACAGGTGTCTCGCCTCTCTCCGACGCAGATGTCGCAGACAGCCACCACGCAAACGAACAGGGCCGCATGAGCGGCCCTGTTCGTCCCTGCGCGTTGCGCCGGCGTAAAGATCAGCCCTTGGGGCCGAAACCGAGGAAGCTGCGGAAGCGGTCGTAACGACGTTTCCACCAGTCCTTCGGGCTGTCCTGTACGTAATAGGTGAGCATGATGGAGAAACGCTCGCCGTCGGCCTCGCTGGTACGGCGCACGCTGTGCCAGCTCTCGGTTTCCACGACCGCGAACGAATAGCCGCTGGCCGGCATGAAATCCATCGCGACCGTGCGCTCGGCATCCTCGCCGCTGCGCCCGTAGTGGAATACCGTGCCCAGATGACGCTGGCTCGCGTCCTTCGGCAGATAGAACTGCACGGTGATCGCCTTGGCCGGCACATCGGCGTGGATGCCTATGCAATAGCCCGGCAGATCGCACACGAGGATGGGGATCGGATAGAAGTCGAGCTGGTCGATGCTGCGGCCGAAGCGCGTTTCCAGCGACTTGCGGAACTTCTGCTTGAATGCGGCCTGCAGCGCCGGCGACCGCAGCGCGTCGGACACGCTGCGCCACAGGGCGCGCTGTTCCGGCGGCAGCCTCCACAGGTGTTCGGGATACAGATACATGCGCAGCCGCGAGCTGCTGCCGTCGGCACGCATCGCATCCTTGTGCCG
>DATCUL010000520.1:0-1617 GCA_036567405.1 Methyloversatilis sp.
AAAGCCGATCCAGTAGCAAGTACATACATCCATCGTAGGAGAGATCATGACCACCGCGAAGCAGGTAATCGACATCATCAAGGAGAAGGAGGTCAAGTTCGTTGATTTCCGTTTTACCGATACCCGTGGCAAGGAACAGCACGTTGGCGTGCCCATCAGTGCATTCGACGAAGACAAGTTCACCGAAGGCCACGCATTTGATGGTTCGTCGATCGCCGGCTGGAAGGGTATCCAGGCATCGGACATGCTGCTGATGCCGGATCCGGATACCGCGTTCATTGATCCGTTCTTCGACGAAACGACGCTGGTCATCAGCTGTGACGTCGTCGAGCCGTCGGATGGCAAGGGTTACGACCGCGACCCGCGCTCGATCGCCAAGCGCGCCGAGGCCTACCTGAAGTCGTCCGGCCTGGGCGATACCGCCTACTTCGGTCCGGAACCCGAATTCTTCATCTTCGACAGCGTCGAGTGGAACATCGACATGTCGGGCTGCCGCGTGCAGATATTCTCGGAAGAGGCCGCATGGGCGTCGGGCGAGAAGTTCGAGAGCGGCAACACCGGTCACCGTCCGCTGGTCAAGGGCGGCTACTTCCCGGTCCCGCCGGTCGATTCGCACAACGACATCCGTGCCGCCATGGTGCTGGCGCTGGAAGCTGTCGGCATCCCGGTCGAAGTGCATCACCACGAAGTGGCGACTGCAGGCCAGAACGAGATCGGCACCAAGTTCAATACGCTGGTGCGCCGCGCCGACTGGACCCAGACCCTGAAGTACATCGTGCACAACGTCGCGCACAGCTACGGCAAGACCGCGACCTTCATGCCGAAGCCCATCGTCGGCGACAATGGCTCGGGCATGCATGTGCACCAGTCGATCTGGAAGGATGGCAAGAACCTGTTCGCAGGCAATGGCTATGCCGGCCTGTCCGAGTTCGCGCTGTACTACATCGGCGGCATCATCAAGCACGCCAAGGCGCTGAACGCGATCACCAACCCGGGCACCAACTCGTACAAGCGACTGGTTCCGCACTATGAAGCACCGGTCAAGCTGGCCTATTCGGCGCGCAACCGTTCGGCTTCGATCCGCATTCCGCACGTGGCCAGCGACAAGGCCCGCCGCATCGAAACCCGCTTCCCGGATCCGCTGGCCAACCCCTATCTGTGCTTCGCGGCACTGATGATGGCGGGCCTGGACGGCGTGCAGAACAAGATCCACCCGGGCGATCCGGCGGACAAGAACCTGTACGACCTGCCGCCGGAAGAGGACAAGCTGATCCCGACCGTGTGCGCAAGCCTCGATGAAGCCCTGGACGCACTGCAGGCCGATCACGCATTCCTGACCAAGGGCGGCGTGTTCTCGGAAGACTTCATTGCGGCCTACATCGAACTGAAGATGCAGGAAGTCAACCGCACTCGCATGACGACCCACCCGGTCGAATTCGAGATGTATTACAGCCTCTGATCGGGGTCTGACAGCGCGTGTCGGCAACTGCCGCACGCGCGGCGTTATTGAAAAGGACGGCAATTCGCCGTCCTTTTTCATTGTCACTGCACAAGTGCGCACCCTACACTCGGGCTGCTTCGATATGAACCGCCAGGTGAACCACATGCTACGAGGTC
>DATCUL010000521.1:0-4995 GCA_036567405.1 Methyloversatilis sp.
CTCGGCATGATCACGTCGTCGATGAAGCCGCGCTTGCCTGCGATGAAGGGGTTGGCGAACTTCTCGCGGTACTCCGCTTCGCGCGCAGCGATCTTCGCCGGGTCGTTCTTCTCGTCGCGGAAGATGATCTCCACCGCGCCCTTCGGACCCATCACCGCGATTTCCGCGCTCGGCCACGCGAAGTTCACGTCGCCGCGCAGATGCTTCGAACTCATCACGTCGTAGGCGCCACCGTAGGCCTTGCGCGTGATCACCGTGACCTTGGGTACGGTCGCTTCGGCGTAGGCATACAGCAGCTTGGCGCCGTGCTTGATGATGCCACCGTATTCCTGCGCGGTGCCGGGCATGAAGCCGGGCACGTCGACCAGCGTGATAACCGGAATGCTGAAGGCATCGCAGAAGCGCACGAAGCGCGCCGCCTTGATCGAGCTCTTGATGTCGAGACAGCCGGCCAGCACCAGCGGCTGGTTGGCGACGATGCCGACCGTGCTGCCTTCCATGCGGGCGAAGCCGACGATGATGTTCTTCGCATTGTCCGGCTGGATCTCGAAGAAGTCGCCGTCATCGACCACCTTAAGGATCAGCTCCTTCATGTCGTACGGCTGGTTCGCATTGGCCGGCACCAGCGTGTTCAGGCTGACGTCGAGCCGGTCGGCCGGATCGGAACTCGGGCGCACCGGCGCCTTCTCGCGGTTCGACAGCGGCAGGTAGTTGAACAGCCGGCGCGTGTACATCAAGGCGTCGACATCGTTCTCGAACGACAGGTCGGCCACGCCGGACTTGGTCGTATGGGTCGAGGCGCCGCCGAGATCCTCGGCCGTCACCTCCTCGTGGGTCACCGTCTTCACCACTTCCGGGCCGGTCACGAACATGTAGGACGAGTCGCGCACCATGAAGATGAAGTCGGTCATCGCCGGGCTGTAGACGGCGCCGCCGGCACACGGCCCCATGATCAGCGAAATCTGCGGAATGACGCCCGACGCGACCACGTTGCGCTGGAACACTTCGGCGTAACCGCCGAGCGACGCGACACCTTCCTGGATGCGGGCGCCGCCCGAGTCGTTCAGGCCGATCACCGGCGCGCCGACCTTCATCGCCTGATCCATCACCTTGCAGATCTTCTCGGCGTGCGATTCCGACAGCGAACCGCCGAACACCGTGAAGTCCTGCGAGAACACGAACACCAGACGGCCGTTGATGGTGCCGTAGCCGGTCACCACGCCGTCGCCCGGCACCGATTCGTCGGCCATGCCGAAGTCGGTGCAGCGGTGTTCCTTGAACATGTCCCACTCTTCGAAACTGCCCTCGTCGAGCAGCAGTTCGAGCCGTTCGCGCGCTGTCAGCTTGCCGCGCTTGTGCTGCGCATCGATGCGCTTCTGACCGCCGCCCAGCCTGGCCTGTTCGCGCTTTTCGTCGAGCTTCCGAATGATGTCCTGCATCGTGTATGCCTCCGTGAAATCAGTCCATGGCCTGCAGCAGGCGCAATGCAGCCGCCGATGCAGGCAGGGTACCCGCCGCCACCGCGGCGCGGATGTCCGGCAGTGCGGCGCGCACTGCCTTGTGGTGTTCAAAACGGCTGCGCAGCCCCTGATCGACCAGGGTCCACATCCAGTCCAGCGCCTGCCGGCTGCGCCGCGCCGCCCATGCACCGCTCGCCTGCATGGTGTCGCGGTAGCGCAGGATATCCGTCCAGAAGGCTTCCAGCCCGGCATGCTGCAGCGCCGACACCTTGAGTACCGGCACCGCCCAGCCGCTGGAGGCGGCGCGCAGCAGGTGCAGCGCACCACGCATCTGCTGCATCGCGCGCTCGGCCGCCGCTTCATCGATATCGCATTTGTTGTAGACGACGATGTCGGCCAGCTCGACGATGCCCTTCTTGATCGCCTGCAGGTCGTCGCCGGCATTCGGCAGCTGCAGCAGCACGAACACGTCGGTCATGCCGGCGACCGCGGTTTCCGACTGTCCGACACCGACCGTCTCGACGATAATCACATCGAAGCCGGCCGCTTCGCACACCAGCATGGCCTCGCGCGTGCGCGCGGCCACACCGCCCAGGCTGCCGGACGACGGCGACGGGCGGATGAAGGCGTCCGTGCTCAGCGACAGCTGTTCCATGCGCGTCTTGTCGCCCAGTATCGATCCGCCGGTCAGGCTGGACGACGGATCGATCGCCAGCACGGCAACCTTGTGTCCCCGGGCGATCAGCGCGATGCCGAGCGCCTCGATGAAGGTCGACTTGCCGACACCCGGCACGCCGGAGATGCCGACCCGCACCGAATGCCCGGTGTGCGGCAGCAACGCACGCAGCACCTCGCCGGCGCGCGCCTGATGATCCTCGCGCGTCGACTCGATCAGCGTGATGGTCTTGGCCAGCGCGCGGCGATTGCCGGCGCGCACGCCATCGATCAGCGATTGATCGGGCAGGGACCTCACACGCGATCCGCCGCGCCGGCGGGAGCGGCGCTCCCGCATGATTCCCGCGACAGGCTCACGCCAGCTTTGCCTTGATCGCGTCCAGCGTGTCCTTCGCCGCCTTCGGGATCGGTGTGCCCGGACCGAACACGCAGGCCACGCCGTGGCCGAACAGTTCGGCATAGTCCTGCGCCGGAATGACACCACCGACCACGACCACGATGTCATCGGCGCCTTCGGCGCGCAGCGCCTCGATCAGCTCCGGCACCAGCGTCTTGTGACCGGCCGCCAGCGTCGAGACGCCGACCGCATGCACGTCGTTCTCGATCGCCTGGCGCGCGGCTTCCGCCGGTGTCTGGAACAGCGGCGCGATGTCGACGTCGAAGCCGAGGTCGGCGAACGCGGTCGCGATCACTTTGGCGCCGCGGTCGTGACCATCCTGGCCCAGCTTGGCGATCAGGATGCGCGGGCGACGGCCCTGCTGTTCGGCGAACTGGCTGACTTCGTCCTTCATCGCACCCCATCCATCATCGTCGGCCACGATGGCCTGATAGACGCCGCTGACCGCCTGCGTGCTGGCGCGGTGACGGCCCCATACCTTTTCCAGCGCGTCGGACACCTCGCCGACCGTGGCGCGCGCGCGCATCGCATTGACCGACAGTTCGAGCAGATTGCCCTTGCCGGACGCAGCCGCCTCGGTCAGTGCGGCCAGCGCCGCGTCGACCGCTGCGCCGTCACGGCTGGCGCGGATGCGCTGGAGCTGTGCCACCTGCAGCTCGCGTACCGCGACATTGTCGATCACGCGCACGTCGAGCGGATCTTCATCCTTCAGACGGTACTTGTTCACGCCGACGATGACGTCGCGGCCGGAGTCGATGCGCGCCTGCTTTTCGGTCGCGCACTTCTCGACCTGCAGCTTGGCCCAGCCGCTCTCGACCGCCTTGGTCATGCCGCCCATCTGCTCGACTTCCTCGATGATGGCCCAGGCGTGGTCGGCCATGTCCTGCGTCAGCTTTTCCATCATGTAGCTGCCGGCCCAGGGGTCGATCACGTTGGTGATGTGTGTCTCTTCCTGGATGATCAGCTGGGTGTTGCGCGCAATGCGGGCCGAGAACTCGGTCGGCAGCGCGATCGCCTCGTCGAACGAGTTGGTGTGCAGCGACTGCGTGCCGCCGAACACCGCCGCCATCGCCTCGACCGCGGTGCGCACCACGTTGTTGTACGGGTCCTGTTCGGTCAGCGACCAGCCCGAGGTCTGACAGTGGGTGCGCAGCATCTTCGACTTCGCGCTCTTGGCGCCGAAGCCGTCCATGATGCGGCACCACAGCAGGCGCGCGGCGCGCAGCTTGGCCACCTCGAGATAGAAGTTCATGCCGATGGCGAAGAAGAAGCTCAGCCGGCCGGCGAAATCGTCGACGTCCATGCCGCGCGCCATCGCGGTGCGCACGTACTCCATGCCGTCGGCCAGCGTCAGCGCCAGTTCCAGGCCCTGGGTCGCGCCCGCTTCCTGCATGTGATAGCCGGAAATCGAGATCGAATTGAAGCGCGGCATGTTGCGCGCGGTGTATTCGATGATGTCCGCGACGATGCGCATCGACGGCTGCGGCGGATAGATGTAGGTGTTGCGCACCATGAACTCTTTCAGGATGTCGTTCTGGATCGTTCCTGAAAGCTGTGCCTGCGGCACGCCCTGTTCCTCGCCGGCGACGATGAAGCCGGCCAGCACCGGCAGCACCGCACCGTTCATGGTCATCGACACGCTGATCTTGTCGAGCGGAATGCCATCGAACAGGCGCTTCATGTCCTCGACGCTGTCGATCGCCACGCCTGCCTTGCCGACGTCGCCGGCAACGCGCGGATTGTCCGAGTCGTAGCCGCGGTGAGTCGCCAGGTCGAACGCCACCGACACGCCCTGACCGCCGGCAGCCAATGCCTTGCGATAGAACGCGTTCGATTCCTCGGCGGTCGAGAACCCGGCGTACTGGCGGATGGTCCACGGGCGTGCGGCGTACATCGTGGCCTGCGGGCCGCGCACATAGGGCGCGAATCCGGGCAGCGTGTCGGTGTTCGGCAGTCCCTCGATGTCGGCGCGGGTGTACAGCGATTTGACGGTCAGCCCTTCGGGCGTGTTCCAGTCGAGCTTCGCCGCGTCGCCGCCAGGTGCGGACTTCGCTGCCGCCTTGAGCCAGGCGGCGTAGTCAGGGTGGGCACTGCCCGTCGTGTCGGCCATCTTCGTTTCCTTCCGGATTGCTGGACGGCGCTCTGTTCAGCTTGACAGCAGCGCACAACCGGGAGAATACTTTATCCATAATTATGAATGCAAGTGGATGTTGCGGTGCGCGATCGCGCCTCCGTCCGATTGCATTTCCTGCCCCGAACACGCGCGGACAGACCTGACAAATGCGGAGGAATGGCGGCACCGGACTCGCCGGTTCGTCATTCCTCCATCTTTGGCGCGTGGTCCGCGCCCACATATCGATGAACAGCGAAACCCTGAACCGGACTGCCGAAAGCATCGCACCGCGCGCCTTGTACATAGAGGTCGCGGACCGGTTGCGCCGGCTGATACAGAGTCACGCGATG
>DATCUL010000522.1:0-4591 GCA_036567405.1 Methyloversatilis sp.
AGCGGCACGACCTGATCGACCACGCCGGCGCGTTCGGCCAGCACGTCTATGCCTTCGATGGTGGAAAGTGTGCTGTCGCAGTCAAACAGGATGGCGCGCATCATGGCAGTCAGTGGAATGTGATGAAGGATCAGGCCGAGGCCTGCTTGACGGTCGCCCAGGCCCAGTCAAGCCAGGGCGTCAGTGCCTCGACGTCGGCCGCATCGACGGTCGCGCCGCACCAGATGCGCAGGCCCGGCGGCGCATCGCGATAGGCCGCGATGTCGAACGCCGCGCCCTCCTGTTCGAGCAGCGCGCACATGCGCTGGATGAAGGCCCAGCCTTCGGCCAGCGGCAACGCGTTAAACCACGAATCGACGATCTTCAGGCAGACCGAGGTGCTGGAACGGGTATCGGTGCGCTCGGACAGGAAGTCCACCCAGTCGGTCGCCGCCACCCAGCGTTCGAGCACCGCGCTGCTCGCGCGGCTGCGCGCCATCAGCGCCGGCAGCCCGCCGATGGATTGCGCCCAGCGCAGCGCGTCGATCTGGTCCTCGACGCACAGCATGGACGGCGTATTGATGGTGTTGCCGGCAAACAGGTCTTCGGTCAACCGGCCCTTGTTCATCAGGCGGAACACCTTGGGCACCGGCCAGGACGGCGTGTGACGCTGCAGCCGCTCCACCGCGCGCGGGCCGAGCACGATCATGCCGTGCGCCGCCTCGCCGCCGAGCACCTTCTGCCAGGACCAGGTCGTGACGTCGAGCTTGTGCCAGGGCAGTTCCATCGCGAAGGCGGCCGAGGTCGCGTCGCAGATCGACAGGCCGGCACGGTCGTCCGGAATCCAGTCGCCGTCGGGCACGCGCACGCCGCTGGTCGTGCCGTTCCACGTGAACACCACGTCGTGGTTCCAGTCCACCGTCGACAGGTCGGGCAGGCTGCCGAACGGCGCCTTGACGACACGCGCATCGGCCAGCTTCAGCACCGAGTCGACGTCGGTCACCCAGTTTCCGCCGAAGGTTTCCCAGGCCAGACAGTCGACACCGCGTTCGCCGAGCAGCGTCCACAGCGCCATTTCGACGGCACCGGTGTCCGAGCCGGGCACGATGGCGATGCGGTGGCTGTCCGGCACGCCGAGTACCTCACGGCTGAGTTCTATCACCTCGCCCAACTTGGCCAGACCGTCCTTCGCACGATGCGAACGGCCGATGAAGGCATCGGCCAGCGCATCCAGCGTCCAGCCCGGACGCTTCACACAGGGTCCGGAAGAGAAATGGGGACGTGCCGGACGGGTTGCGGGCTTGAGGACAGTCATGGCGCAGGGCGGAAAAGCGCAAAGCGCGGGAGTATAGCCGCAGCATGGTTGCGGCGCAGCACGGGTGCGACGGAGGCTCGATGATCCGCACTGCACGTGCGGGACAATGGTCAGGCAGTGGGGACCGATGATCAGCGTGCGTTCGCGAGCGTGGCTCGCTCCCACAAAAAAACATCGCAATGCGGGATGGTTCGCTACGGCCGCCTTCTGCAGGAGCGAGCCACGCTCGCGATCCGGCCGTCAAACAGTGGAGATCGATGATCAACGTACTGTCGCGAGCAATGCTCGCTCCCGCGAAAAACATCGCAGTGGCAGGATGCTTCGCTACCGGCGCTTGCGCCACGTCATCACGGCAGACACGGGCTCGTGCCAGACTGCCCCCTCACGGATATCGGGACGACACGGAATCGTGCTGGCCATAGAACTGTTCATCGTGTGCGCGGCACTCGGCGTCAGCCTGCCCTTGCGCCCCTGGCGCATGCTGGCGGGCCCGCTGGGATCGCCCTGGGCGGCGTCGCTGGTGGTGCTGTCGCTGCTGTGGGGCCTGCCGCAACTGCTGCCGTCCGGCATTTCGATACAGCTGTCGGGCGCCTGCCTGCTGGTACTGATGTTCGGCTGGCCGCTGGCCGTGATCGAACTCGTGCTGATCGCACTGGTGGTCGGCATCTTCGGCCACCTGGGCTGGCAGGCCGTGATGTCGCAACTGGTCTGGATAGGTCTGGTGCCGGCCACATTGTCACTCGCACTGGGTGAGGCGCTGCGCCGCGGCCTGCCCGCCCATCCGTTCATCTACGTGCTGGGCCGTGCCTTCATCGGTACTGCGGTCAGCATCTTCCTGGCCGGGATCGCCTACGAATTCGCGCACCACCTGCTCGGTGGCGTCGCGGTCGAGCACGCACTGGTTGCACGCTGGCTGATGGCCTGGGGCGATGCCTTCCTGACCGGCATGCTGGTGGCGATTTTCGTGGCCTTCGTTCCCGAATGGCTCGCCACCTGGTCGGACCGGCGCTACCTCGGCCCGCCACCGGACTGAGCCGGCAGGAGCGGCCAGAGTGGCCGGATTCCCGGCACGGTCTTACTGCTGGTAGGCGATCTCGATGTCGGTATCGAGTTCGGTCACGCAGTCCAGCACCTTCGCCGTCAGCGCCTGGTCGTCATCGGTCCACATCGCTTCCGGGTCATCTTCGCGCGTAGACAGCGGCGTAATGTCGAAGTCGACGAACTGGTCGCCGATCTTGAGTACCGGCACGCCCGACGCATGGTCGACCAGCGTCCAGTCGTCCGGCACCTGCAGTTCGACGGTGAGATGTACGGTCAGTGTTTTCATTGCGATCTCCTGT
Organism: Methyloversatilis sp.; assembly: GCA_036567405.1. Classification (GTDB taxonomy): domain Bacteria; phylum Pseudomonadota; class Gammaproteobacteria; order Burkholderiales; family Rhodocyclaceae; genus Methyloversatilis. Next base: position 2,635 of record DATCUL010000522.1, read on the forward strand.
TGGTATGGCCGCACTGTAGCCTGCCGGCGATGCGGCTGGGCGATCCGTCGGCAGTCGGGCGTTCTTCGATACGATGGCGATCCGGCGAGCGGAGTGCCGCCCGCGCCGGTTGTGACCTGATTTCAACCCATTCTTTCCGGAAATTCCCGCATGGCCGTCAATCTGATCGAACTGGAATCCGGCGACTCGCCTGCCGCCAGCATTATCGTGCTGCATGGACTGGGTGCTGACGGCAACGACTTCGTGCCGGTCTGTCACGCACTCGAACTCGACGCAGTCGGTCCGGTACGCTTTCTGCTGCCCGACGCACCCGAGCGGCCGGTCACGCGCAACGGCGGCTACATCATGCGCGCCTGGTACGACCTGTTCGAGCCCGGCTCGGGCATCGACGACGAAGCCGGTATCCGCGCTTCGCAGACCATCGTCGAGGCACTGATCGCACGCGAGGTATCGCGCGGGATACCGGCCTCGCGCATCGTGCTGATGGGCTTCTCGCAGGGTTGCGCCATGGCGCTGGTGGCCGGCCTGCGCCACGACGAACGCCTGGCCGGCATCGCCGGGCTGTCCGGCTACCTGCCACTGGCCGGAAAAACGGCGGCCGAACGCAGCGCCGCCAACCATGATGTACCGCTCTTCCTGGCACACGGCACCGCCGATGGCGTGGTCACTATCGACCGCGCGCAGGCCGCGCGCGAGGTGTTCGACGCGCTCGGCATCGAACACGAATGGCACAGCTACGACATGGACCACGAAGTCTGCATGGACGAAATCGCCGATCTGAACCGCTGGCTGCTGCGCGTACTGGCCTCAAGCTGACACGAAGGCGTGGTGCGACGCGCCGATACAGCCGATTGATGCGCGAGCTTGTTGCTCGCTTCGGGAAACAGTCGAAAATCGATGGGCGCGCCGGCCCGTGTCGCACGACGACAGTACAGGCCTCAGCGCATGCTTTTTCCTGCAGGCCGTTCCCTGACCGGAGATCCCGACATGAAACAAATCCTCGTCTACGCCGACTCGCTGTCCTGGGGCATCGTACCGACCACGCGTCGCCGCCTGTCTTTCGACCAGCGCTGGCCGGGCGTCATGGAAAACGCACTGAACAGCAACAGTGCGACGGTACGCGTGATCGAGAACTGCCTGAACGGACGTCGCACCGCGTGGGACGATCCGTTCAAGCCGGGCCGCAACGGCCTGCAGGGTCTGGCGCAATGCATCGAAATGCACGCGCCGCTGACACTGGTGGTGCTGATGCTCGGCACCAATGACTTCCAGTCCATGCATCCCCACACCGCCTGGCACTCGGCCCAGGGCATCGCCACACTGGTGGCGGCGATCCGAAGCGCACCGATCGAGCCCGGCATGCCGGTGGCGCCGGTGCTGGTGGTGGCACCGCCGCCCATCGGCACACCGAAAGGCCCTGCCGCGCCGAAATTCGTGGGCGGCGACGTCAAGTGCGCAGGCCTCGCCGACGCCTTCCGCACGGTGTGTACCGATCTGGGCTGTCACTTTTTCGACGCCGGAAGCGTGGTGACATCGAGCCCGCATGACGGCGTTCATCTCGACGCGGACCAGCACGCCGTGCTGGGTGCCGCACTGGCAGAATTCATCATCGCACTGCCGCACGTCGACATCTGACGCACAGCCCGAGCCCCCTGCCGGCGCGAAGCGTCGCTGCGGCAATGACTTGTGCCCTGCCCGTCGCACATCGGCGCTCAGGCTTCCGACAATCCGGCCGCTACCTGTTGCAGTGCCTGCACTGCAATGAGCAGACACGAATTGCGCCGGGCACCTGCCCGTGCGTATCCGTCCGGACAGGAGAAGCGGCATGGACGCGGTAAATTGCCGGAGATGTGAAGGCAAGGCGGTTCGCGGTCATCGCGGCGATGACACCTCCGACAGGGTTGCTGCGCCGGCCGATGCGCCACCGGACACCGCAACGACCGTGCACATGCGCAGC
>DATCUL010000523.1:0-3873 GCA_036567405.1 Methyloversatilis sp.
ACCGCCTTGAGCTCGCCTTCCTTCCGCGGCACGAAGTAGAAACGGAAGTTCGGGTTCTCGCTGATCGAGAAATCGACATCGGCCGTCATCACCGGCTCGCCCGCATAGCTCACCTCGACCCGGCGCACGAAATGCGGCGGCACATAAAGGCGTGTCACCTGGTCCATGGCCAGGCCCGAGGTGTTGGGGTGGCTGATCATCAGCTGCGCCACACTCGGCTGTCCGGCCACCGGCGCCTCGTCGAGCCGGAACTTCATCTTGCCCAGACGCGCCAGCGCCTCCTCCATGTCCTTGCCTGCCGGCGCCGAACAGCCACCGGACGCCTTCACGTAACGGCGCGCGACATACACCTTGCCGTCACTGGTCTCGGCCAGCGCACGCACCCAGCTGTAGGCCTCGATGCGCACGCGGGTTTCGATGTCGGCACGCCCCGCCAGCGGCGTAAAAGTGAAGCTGCCGCCTATCGGCGACGGATTTTCGTCGATCACCAGATGCACGCGGGTAACGTGCACGCCACCCTGCAACTGGCGGGTATGCACCGCGATCGGCACGACCGCCGCGTCTTCGGCACGCACCGGCGCCTCGAGCTCGACCACCGAAGCGGCAGTGTCGTCGATCACTTCGCGCTCACCGACCAGCAAGGTCTTCACCTTGCCCCAGATCGGCGTGTCCGATCCGTCATCAGCGGCCTGCACGCCTGCCGCCCCGAACATCAGGCACATCGCCAGCACGCCGGCCAGACCCGAAACACATTTCATCGCACTCTCCTCATGGCCCGCCGGCACACCATCCGGCTTGCGTCGTCGATCCAGCGCAGTCGTCGCGCTTCAACAATGTTCCCGCGTCAGTCTTCCCACTCCAGCTCGGCAAAAGCGGCCGTGACATTGCGCCGGTGGAACAGATCCGACAGCGCCCAGTTCACGGTCTGGTCCCGTGCCACATCGTCCACCGCCTGCGACAGCGTACGCCCGGCCCTGATTGCCGCCCGGGTTTGATCGGACAAGGCACGCAGGTAGTTCCCCTGTTTCGCAAAGGCATCGCGCCATGCAGTTCCGGCATCGCCGTGTCCCGACACCACCTGTCTGACGTCGGCGGTGGCCAGCGTGTCGGTCACCCGTATCCAGCCGGCCAGCTTGCCATCGAGTACCGGCATGTGTTCGACGAACAGCAGATCGCCGGCGAACAGCGTACCGCTCGTCTCGTCCAGCACCGTCAGGTCGTTGTCGGTGTGCGCGGTCGGCCATGCGCGCAGACGCAGGATGCGGCCGCCGAGATCGAGCATGTCCTGATCGCTCACCGTGCGCGACGGCGGCACCAGTTCGATGCCGCGTCCGGCCTCACCCATCAGGCGTTCCGCCGATGCGACATAGGTGCGACCGCGCGCCGCGAGCGCCGCCGGCAGCCGCGCGTGGCCGACGAATTCCGGCTTGTCGGACAGGAAGGCCTGATTGCCCAGCAGATGATCCGGATGGACGTGCGTATTGATGACGTAGCAGACCGGCAGCGCAGTCACCGCACGCACGGCAGCGCGCAGCGCCTCGCCGACCGCCGGCGAACCGCCGGTGTCGATCACCGCGACGCAGCGGCTGCCGACGACAAAACCGAGATTGGCGATCGCGCCGCGGTTGTGGGCGTCCTGTTCGGCTGTCACACCGTTGAAGACGTATACGCCACCGGCGATCTGCCTGACAGGCAACCCGGCTTCCGGCGACGCCGACTGCGCGGCAGGCGACGGTGCCCCCAAGGCGGACAACAGCATGAGCGCGGCGACGGCGCGCCAGCGGCGCCACGAATGACACGAATGGCGCATGGCACCCTGCATCGATCCGGATTCACCGGCACATCGGCCACGAAGTTTGCGCACAACTGCCCGCATCGTTAGCATTCGGCGTTGATCAGCGGCCCAGAATAACAAATCCGGATGCAGCGCCCCACCCTCCCGCACGCGGTTGCACACCTCCTGCTGGCGCCGTTTCTGGCGCTGGCCGGTTGTGCCCTGCAACACGTCGAACCTGAACCGCTGAACCCGCAAGCTTCTGAATCTGCCCACCTCGAACGTTCGCTGGTCGATGACCGCACGCGCGAATTCCTTGCGCAACGCAATATCGACGTCTCCGACTGGCCACCGCAACGCTGGTCGCCGGAACTGCTGGCGCTGGCAGCGCTCGACCGGCATCCGGCCACTGCCCGGGCTCGGGCACGCGCCGCGCTCGCCCGCGCCGAACTGCAGACCGCGGGCCTGAAGCCCGCCAGCTCGCTGTCACCGACACTGGAACGCCACAACCAGCATGACTCCGGCCAGTCGCCCTGGAGCGTGGGGCTTGCGCTGGATCTCGCGGTGACCGGCGAATCGGTGCGCGAGGCGCGCATCGACCGCGCGCGCCTGCTGGCCGACGCGGCGCTGCTCGAGGAAGCGGACGCCGCCTGGTCGATCCGCTCGGCCGCGCTGCGCGCGCTGCTCGAACTGTGGTCGAGCAGCGCCGAGATGAAGCTGCTCGACCAGCTGGTCGCGAGCGCGCTGGACGCACAGCGCCTGATGCAGAAACGTCACGAACTGGGCGCCGCCGACGCGCTCGATCTGGCCACCGTGCGCAATGCCGCCGCGCAGGCCGAATCGCGCTTCGTACAGGCCGAACAGCGCCGCCTGCGCGCCCGGGGCGATCTGGCGCAGGCACTGGCGCTGCCGCCGTCGGCACTCGAGGCGCTGACGCTGGATGCCGGCGAATTCGAACAGCCCGCGGCGCTGCCGGCGGCCGAGGCGCTGCGCGCCAGTGCAACGCTCGACCGCATCGACCTGCGTCGCGCGCTGGCACAGCACGCGGCGGCCGAGGCGGCGCTGCAGGTCGAACTGCGCGCGCAGTATCCGGAAATCCGCATCCGTCCCGGACTGCTGTGGGACCAGGGCGCGATGGTGTGGCAGATGGGTGCTTCACTGCCGCTGTTTTCCGGCGAGCGCCAGGCCGGCCCGATCGCCGAAGCGGTGGCACGGCGCGAAATCGCGGCACAGGATTTCCTGGCGCAGCAGGCACAGGCGCTGACCGCTCTCGATACCGCCCGGGCACGTCTGTCTGTCGCCCGCCTCGACACCGACAGCGCCGCAGCCGAACTGGACGAAGCACGCCGGCAGTCGACGCGGGCCGAGCAGCGCTTCTCGCGCGGCGACACCGACCGCCTGGACCGCCTGCTCGCGCGCAACCGTGTGCTCGAAGCCGAGCTTCGCATGCTGCAGGCGCGCGGCCGCAGTGTGGCCTCGCGCCTCGCGCTCGAGGACGCGCTGCAGCGCCCGCTGGCCCAGCTCAAGCCACCCGCCATCGCCCGCCTCACATCGGAGAGCACGCCATGACGCCGGACGACACTCACACCGCAGCGCGGGCGCACATCGCCTACCGCCTGCTTTTCGTCATGGGCCTGGTGCTGATCGCACTGGTCTGGGCACTGATCTACTACGCACGCGACGAATGGGCACTGCACGCCGCGCGCGAGGACGACGACATCGCCGTGCCGTCGCTGGTCGAACGCGACGACAGCGGACTGACCCGCGTCAAGCTCACTGCGGCGGCCCAGACGGCCAGCGGCATAGAGCTCGGACAACCGCTGGCCGTGCGCGCCGGCACCGAACGCGAGGCGCAGGCGGTGGTGCTCGATCTGGAGCCCCTGTTCGCGCTGCGCAGCCAGCAGCAGGAAGCCCGTGCCGACATCGCCCGGCTGGCCTCCCAGCTCGCCCGTTCGGAAGCCGAGCGTGACCGCGTGCAGGCGCTGTTCGACGACGACCGCAATCTGTCGGAACGCGCACTGCAGGGCGCACGCAGCCAGGCGGAACAGGACCGCGGCGCACTGGCCGCGGCGCGCGCGCGCGCCGAAGGTCTGCACGCC
>DATCUL010000524.1:0-19393 GCA_036567405.1 Methyloversatilis sp.
CACCCGCGATTTCGAACGGGAAGCCGGCCCCGTCCAGCATCTGCAGGCCGATGCGGTCGGCTTCGATACCCGCGGCATGGCCAGCTTCTTCGAGCGCATGCAGCGCTCGCTGCGTTTCTACGAATCCAGTTCGCCGGCCTATCTGCGCACCCACCCGCTCACGGTCGAGCGAATCACGGATGCCTCGGCGCGCATTCAGGAAACCTCCTACCGGCAGGTGCCGGACAGCCTGGATTTCCTTCTGGTGCGGGCCAAGTTGCGCGCCTACGACGGCGATGCGCGCGAGGCGCTGGCCGATTTCGACAACCGGCTGCGTGACGTGCAAGGCAATCAGCGCATTGCCGCGCGCTTCGGACTGGCGCACGCCGCGCTGCGCCTGCGTGACTTCGCACGGGCACAGAAAGAGGTCGACACCTTGCGTGCCGAGCATGTCAGTTCGCCGATGTTCGACAACCTCGCCGGGCGTATCAGCCTCGAAGCAGGGGACTTTTCAGCGGCGGTCAGCCGGTTCCGCGAGGCGCTCAACCGTGCGCCGCACGCGCGGGCGCTCGTCTACGGCTTGATCGAGTCCTTGCTGGCGGCGAACCGGACCGAAGAGGCGCTGGCACTGGTCAGCGACGAAGTCACGCTATACACGCAGGACCCGCAGTTGTTCCAGTATCAGGCGCGTGCCGCAGCGGCGCTGGATAAACGCTTGCTTCAGCACAAGGCGCAGGCCGAATCCTATGTACTCAACGGCCAGATACAGGCGGCGGTAGAACAGCTGGAACTGGCGCAACGGGCGGCAGATGGAGACTTCTATCAGCAGTCGTCGGTCGATGCGCGGCTGCGCGAAATGCGCGAACGCGCCGTCGAGCTCAAGCGCGACGGCCTGTGAGGCAGGTGTCGCGTTGATTCCGCCTGTCCGAGCGGGTATAAACGAGCGCTGCCGATGGGTACGGAACTGATATGGAATTCGACAAGGAACTGGATGCGCGCGGACTGAACTGTCCGCTGCCCATCCTGCGCACAAAGAAGGCATTGTCCGACATGACCAGCGGTCAGGTGCTGCGCGTCATCGCCACCGATCCCGGGTCGGTGCGCGACTTCGAGGCATTTTCGCGGCAGACCGGTAACACGCTGCTGGAAAGTTCGAACGCCGACACGGACTACATATTCCTGCTGCGGCGCAAATAGGCCGCTGCGGCCGGGAAGGACACCGCACCATGATCCGCCTGTTCCAGTTCCCTCCCGCGTTCGGTCTGCCCAATGCCAGCGGCTTCTGCCTCAAGCTGGAAACCTGGCTGCGCATGGCAGGGCTGCCCTATCAGAATATCTATACGCTGAATCTGGCGCGGGCGCCCAAGGGCAAGCTGCCGCACGTCGACGACAACGGTACGGCGGTGGCGGACAGCGCGCTGATCATCGACCACCTGACACGCCGCTACGGCGTGACGCTCGATGACCGCCTGACCGACGGCCAGCGCGCGCTTGCGCTGATGGCGCGGCGTACGCTGGAAGAGCATCTGTACTGGTGTGTCGTGTATTTCCGCTGGGCCGACGCGCGCTACTGGCCGGCTACGCGGGAAGCGCTGTTCGGTACGCTGGGTGTGCCGACACGCTGGATCGTGCCGCCGCTGGCGCGCCGCGGCATGATCGGACAGGTGCGCAGCGCTGGTATCGGCCGCCATGCGCCGGACGACATCACCGCGATGGCACGCGACGATCTGGCCGCGATCGACGCCGTACTCGGCGACAAGCCCTTCATGCTGGGCGAACCTTCCAGTCTCGACGCCAGCGCCTACGGCATGCTGGCGAACATCATCCTGGTCGACGTCGACCTGCCGATCCGTCGCGCAGCGCTCGAATTTCCACGGCTGGTCGCCTACTGCGAGCGCATGCGGCAGGTTTACTGGTAGTGCGCCGGCGCGATCAGTACTCACCTAGTGAGCGGCGGTCGCCTGTGGGTGCGAGCCATGCTCGCGAATCCACTTTGGACGGCGCCGACCGCAGATCGACGAGCGGATCGCGAGCATGGCTCGCTCCTGCAGAGGAACGACGCCAATGCCTTGCGCGGTTCCGTAGGTGCCGATGCAGCAGGAACCACGGCCGGCGTACGGCCGTGGTATCCGCTCAGCCCAGACGCACCAGCTGTTCGTTCAGCTTGCCCAGCAGGTCGGCGAAATCGGTCAGGCGCTTGCGCTCCTGATCGACCACATTGGCCGGTGCCCGGCCGACAAAGCTTTCGTTGCCGAGCTTGGCTTCGCACTTGGTGATCTCGCCCTGCACGCGGGCGATCTCCTTGCCGATGCGTTCGCGTTCGGCCGCGACGTCGATTTCGATCTTCAGCAGCAGGCGGAAGTCGCCGACCACCTGCACCGGCGCCGGCGAAGCCGGCAGTTCGCTGCCGACCGCCTGCACTTCGGACAGTTTGGCCAGTGCCGCGAGGTAGGGCGCGTAGCCGCGGATGGCTTCGCTGTCGCCGGCAGCCAGCAGCGGCACCTTCTGTGCCGGCGACACGCCCATCTCTCCGCGCAGGCTGCGGCAGGCATCGACCATGGACTTCAGCTGGGCCACCCAGGCGTCGGCCGGGGCGTCGATCCGGCTCGGCATCGCCTGCGGGTAGGCCGCCAGCTGGATCGAGTCGGTGTCGCGCCGGGCTGCCAGCGGCGCAACGGTCTGCCACAGCTCTTCGGTGATGAACGGAATCAGCGGGTGCGCCAGACGCAGCACGGTTTCCAGTACGCGCAGCAGGGTGCGGCGGGTGGCGCGCTGCTGCGCCGGCGTGCCGTTCTGGATCTGCACCTTGGCCAGTTCGAGGTACCAGTCGCAGTATTCGTCCCAGACGAAACGGTAGATGGCCTGCGCCACCAGGTCGAAGCGGTAGTCGCCGAACTGCTTCTCGACTTCGGCCTCGACGCGCTGCAGTTCGCTGACGATCCACAGGTCCGGCGCCTGGAAGTGCAGCGGACCGTCCGGGCCGCAATCCTCGTTGCACGGCGCCATGCCGCAGTCCTGACCTTCGCAGTTCATCAGCACGAAGCGGGTGGCGTTCCACAGCTTGTTGCAGAAGTTGCGGTAGCCCTCGCAGCGCTGCATGTCGAACTTGATGTCGCGGCCGGGGCTGGCCAGCGAGGCGAAGGTGAAGCGCAGCGCGTCGGTGCCGAACGCCGGGATGCCATCCGGGAATTCCTTGCGGGTGCGTTTCTCGATCTGTTCCGCCTGCTTCGGATTCATCAGGCCGGTGGTGCGCTTCTTCACCAGCTCGTCGAGCGCGATGCCGTCGATCAGGTCGATCGGGTCCAGCACATTGCCCTTGGACTTCGACATCTTCTGGCCTTCGGCGTCGCGGATCAGGCCGTGCACATAGACGTCGCGGAACGGAATCCTGCCGGTGATGTGCGTGGTCATCATGACCATGCGCGCCACCCAGAAGAAGATGATGTCGAAGCCGGTGACCAGCACCGACGACGGCAGGTAGAGGTCGAGCGCCGGATTCGACTTGTCGGCCGAGCCCGGCTCCCAGTCGGGCGTCCAGTCCAGCGTCGAGAAGGGCCACAGCGCCGACGAGTACCAGGTGTCGAGCACGTCCTCGTCGCGCTTGAGCAGCGGCAGGTTTTCCTTGATGGCGTAGTTCTTCCCGACGTCGGGCAGCGTGTCGCCGGACATTTCGCGCGCCATGCCGACGGCGACGGCCAGACGCTTCAGATCCGGATTGGACTGCGCCAGGTGCGTGAAGTACTTCTGGTAGGCCTCGGCTTCCGAGTGCGCGACAAACACATTGCCCGCCTCGTCGTACCAGGCCGGGATCTGGTGGCCCCACCACAGCTGGCGCGAGATGCACCAGTCCTGGATGTTGTTCAGCCACTGGTTGTAGGTGTTGACCCAGTTTTCCGGGTGGAAGCGGATCTCGCCGCTGGCCACCACGTCGAGCGCCTTCTGCGTGATGCTCTTGCCGTCGGCGCCCGGCTTGCTCATCGCGACGAACCACTGGTCGGTCAGCATCGGCTCGATCACCGCATTCGTGCGGTCGCCGCGCGGTACCTTCAGCGTGTGCTTGTCGGTCTTTTCCAGCAGTCCGGCCGCTTCGAGGTCGGCCACGATGGCCTTGCGCGCGGCAAAACGGTCCAGTCCCCGATACTTTTCGGGCGCGTTGTCGTTGATCTTCGCATCCAGCGTCAGGATCGAGATCATGGCAAGGCCGTGCCGCTGGCCGACCGCGTAGTCGTTGAAATCGTGCGCCGGCGTCACCTTGACCACGCCGGTGCCGAATTCGCGGTCGACGTAGCTGTCTGCGATGACCGGGATTTCACGGTCGGTCAGCGGCAGCTTCACCGCTTTGCCGATCAGTGCGGCGTAGCGCTCGTCTTCCGGATGCACCATGACCGCGACGTCGCCCAGCATGGTTTCCGGGCGGGTGGTGGCGACCGTCAGATGGCCGGAACCATCGGCGAGCGGATAGCGGATGTGCCACAGCGAGCCGGCTTCCTCTTCCTGCACCACCTCGAGGTCGGACACCGCGGTGCCCAGCACCGGGTCCCAGTTCACCAGGCGTTTGCCGCGGTAGATCAGACCCTCGTCGAACAGGCGCACGAAAGTCTGCGTCACCGTCTTCGAAAGACCCTCGTCCATCGTGAAGCGCTCGCGCGTCCAGTCCGGCGAGGTGCCGAGCCGGCGCATCTGGCGTGTGATGGTCGAGCCTGAGTATTCCTTCCACTCCCACACCTTCTTGACGAATTCCTCGCGGCCGAGGTCGTGGCGCGAGACGCCCTGGGCGTCGAGCTGGCGTTCGACCACGATCTGGGTCGCGATGCCAGCGTGGTCGGTGCCCGGCTGCCACAGCGTGTTGTCGCCGCGCATGCGGTGGTAGCGCGTCAGCGCGTCCATCAGGGTCTGGTTGAAGCCGTGACCCATGTGCAGCGTGCCGGTGACATTCGGCGGCGGCAGCAGGATGCAGAAGTTGGGCTTGTTCGGGGTTTCAGTGTCCAGACCGGCAGCGAAATAGCCACGGGCTTCCCATTCGGGGTACCAGCGGCGCTCGATGTCGGCCGGCTCAAAGCTCTTGGCCAGCGTCATGGAGGGTCAGCGTGAATGCAAACCCGGGATTATAGAGGCTGCTCCGGCGCGGCCGGCAGGTTCCCGGCCAGTACGGCGCCGACCACGGCACGGCTGCGTGCTTCGATTTCGTCGGCCATGCTGTCGCGCAGGTCGAGGATGGCGCGTTCGCGGATGCGTGCGGTCGCGTTTTCGAACGCGCTCTGGATCTCGGTGCCGATCAGCGCGGGCAGCGTCGTGCTGCACCAGTCGTCGATCAGGCTCTGGACCAGACCGGCCAGATCGCCGAACTGCACCGTCAGTGCGTCGGCGGCGGCACGCTGCATCTCCTCGCGTGCCCGGGCTGCAGCTTCGTTGCCGACCCGTTCGGTGACTTCCTCGGTCACGCGCTGCGTGACTTCCTTGCTGACCCGCTCGGCAACTTCCGCCGTCACGCGTGCAGTTACGTCGGCCGTCACGCGTTCGGTCACCTCTGCCGTTACCTGCTCGGTGACCTCGGCTGTCACCCGTTCAGTGACTTCCCCGGTGACACGGGCCGTCACTGCGGCCGTGATTTCTTCGGTGTGATCCTCCGGCTCCGGGGCGGTGATCAGCGCTTCGAGGTCGACCTCCTCTGTCAGCAGCGGAATGCCGTCATCCGCCGGGCCGGTCGCAGTGCGGCCAGCCACGAAGGTGCGGCTGCGCCGCATCAGGGAATCGGCGCGGCCGAGCAGATCGTCGCTCATGCCCGGTCCGCCGTCGCGTGCTGGGTGTGCATGTCGAATCCTCCCTGGCGGTAACGCATGAAGCGCGCGCGCGCCGCCTCGCGGTCGGCGTCATCGCGGCCGACGATCTCGACGATGTGCGCACGCTGTTCGAAGCCGTCGGGCAGCTGCGACGACAGGTTCAGCAGCAGCGCGTCTGCCGGCGCCACGGCCGGGTCGTGGCCGATGCGCACCGGGCTGAGTTCGGCCAGCGGATGGCCGTCGCGCACGTGCGGAATGAAGGATAGCTGCTCGAAGGTCCACAGCATCTGGTCGATCCGTGCCGCCAGTGCGCCGTCGGGGCAGTTGATCCAGACGCGCTGCCCGGCAGCGTGCCACTGCGCGACCAGTGTGCATGCGTGGCGCAGCTTGTCGGGCGCATCGTGGTGGAAGTCGACCCTGGGCATCTGCGTCAGAGCTTGCCGGCGCGTTCGAGCAGGAAGTGGGCCAGCAGCGGCACCGGACGGCCGGTGGCGCCCTTTTCCTTGCCGCTCTTCCAGGCCGTGCCGGCAATATCCAGGTGCGCCCATTTGTACTTCTTGGTGAACCGGGCGAGGAAGCAGGCGGCGGTGATGGAGCCGGCGGGGCGGCCACCGATGTTGCCGACGTCGGCGAAATTGCTCTTCAGCTGCTCCTGATAGTCGTCCCAGATCGGCAGGCGCCAGGCGCGGTCATGCGAGGTCTGGCCGGCTTCGTACAGTTCGTCGGCCAGCGCGTCATCGTTGGCCATCAGGCCGCTGGTGACATGGCCGAGCGCGATGATGCAGGCGCCGGTCAGCGTGGCGATATCGACCACGCAGGCCGGATCGTAGCGTTCGGCATAGGTCAGTGCGTCACACAGGATGAGCCGGCCTTCGGCGTCGGTATTCAGGATTTCTATGGTCTGGCCGGACATCGACTTGACCACGTCGCCCGGCCGGGTGGCCGCGCCGCCCGGCATGTTCTCGGTGGTCGGGATCAGGCCGACCACGTTGATCGGCAGCTTCATCGCGGCCAGCGCCTGCAGCGTGCCGAGCACGCTGGCGGCGCCGCACATGTCGTACTTCATCTCGTCCATGCCTTCGCCCGGCTTCAGCGAAATGCCGCCGCTGTCGAAGGTGATGCCCTTGCCGACCAGCACGATGGGTGCATCGGCCTTCTTGCCGGCGCGGTACTCCATCGCAATGAATTTCGGCGGCTGGCGCGAACCGTTGCCGACCGACAGCAGCGATCCCATGCCCAGCTTCTGCATGTCGGCGCGTTCGAGCACCGTGACCGCGATGCCGGTCCTGCGGCCGATGTCGAGTGCCTGCTCGGCCAGATAGGTCGGCGTGCACACATTGGGCGGCAGGTTGCCCAGCGTGCGGGCGAGTGCCATGCCGTGGCCGATGGCCTCACCCTGTGCCAGCGCCTCGCTGGCAGCAGCGGTACTGGTCTTTTTCGGCGCGAGAAACGCCATCTTCGCCAATGCGCGTGATTCGTCCGGCTTGTGGCGTGCGTGGGTGTCGTAGCGGTAGAGCACGTCGAGCGACACGGTGGCGGCCTGGCGCAGTGCCCAGGCAGCACCCCTCTTCCGCGGCGCGTTATCGGTCAGCGTGCTGATGGCGTCGACGGCGCCGGTGTCGCGCAGGGCGCGCACGCTGGCGGCGATCGCGTCGCGGTATTCGCGGACGCCGAATTCCTTTTCTTTGCCCAGACCCACCAGCAGCACGCGATCGGCGGCCACGCCCGGCAATTTGTGCAGCAGCAGCGTGCTGCCGGCCTTGCCTTCCATGTCGCCGCTGGCCAGTATGTCGGCGATGCGGCCCTTGCTGGCGGCATCCAGAGCACTTGCCGCCGCGGTGAGTTTGCGCGGTTCGAACACGCCGACGACCAGCGCGCCAGCGCGCAGTTTCTCGGGGCTGCCGTTCTTTATGCTAAATTCCACCCGCTTCTCCTCAAGTCAAGTCGCGCTGCTTTGAACGCACCGATTATCGGCGTGAAGTCGTGCACGAGTCAAAAAAGAACGACCTGACGCCTGTTTGCGCACAGTCGTATCGCACGGAGCCTCAGGTTTGATCTTCCAGCGCGCCGCCCTGCGCGAATTCGCCAGTACTGCACTCACGGTCTTCGTTGCCCTGTACGCGGTCGTCCTGTCCACCCAGCTGGTTCGCCTGCTTGGTCAGGCTGCCGGCGGCAAGGTTGCCTCGGAAGCGGTTCTGGCGCTGCTCGGTTTTGGTGCGCTGCGCTATCTCTCGGTCATCCTGTCGTTGACCTTGTTCATTGCCATCCTGCTTTCCATGTCGCGCTCATGGCGGGATTCCGAGATGGTGGTCTGGTTTTCGACCGGTGTTCCGCTGTCTGCATGGATGCGTCCGGTACTGGTGTTTGCAGTGCCGATGGCGGTGGCGGTGGCCGCACTGTCGCTGTATCTGGCGCCCTGGTCGCTGAACAAGAGTGCCGAGTTCCGCACCCGCATGAGCAACCGCGATGACGTGGCGCAGATGTCACCAGGCAGTTTCCGCGAGTCGTCACAGTCAGATCGCGTGTTCTTCGTCGAAAGCGGTGATGGCAAGGATGGTGCGGTCAAGAACATCTTTGTCAGCTCGACCGACAAGGACAAACTCGGCGTGATGGTGGCCGGTGACGGATACACGCAGACCGTGGCCAATGGCGACCGCTTCGTGGTCATGCTCAACGGCCGGCGCTACGAAGGCAAGCCGGGCAGTCTCGAGTATCGCGTGATGGAATTCGAGCGCTACGCGGTGCGCATCGAAACACGCGAGGCGCAGGGTGTGGAGGTCCGTCCCTACATGCTGACCGTCAATGAGCTTCTGGCCGACCCGACTCGCCCCAATATGGCCGAGCTGGCTTTCCGCATCGGGCTGCCGATTGCGGCTCTCAATCTGGCATTGCTGGCGATTCCGCTGTCCTTCGTCAATCCGCGCGCCGGACGCGCCAACAATCTGTTGATGGCGCTGCTGATCTATCTTGTCTATTCGAACCTGCTGAGCATCACGCAGGCCTGGGTGGCTCAGGGCAAGCTGTCGTTCTCGATGGCATTGTGGTCGCTGCACGGCACGATGTTCCTGCTGATGGCGCTGATGTTCGCCTGGCGAACCTACGCCAACGTGCCGCGCGCCTGGCTGAATCGCTGAACATGCTGATACACGAACGCTACCTGCGCCGCGAGCTGTTGCTGGCCATCCTGCTGGTTCTCGCGTGCTTTCTGGGGCTGTTCGCGTTCTTCGACCTGATCAACGAGCTGGACAACATCGGTCGCGGCAATTACGGCCTCGAGCACGCGGTGCTGTATACATTGCTGACGATGCCGGGCCGGGTATACGAAACCTTGCCGATCGCGGTGCTGATCGGCGGGCTCTATTCGCTGACCACGCTGGCGCGCCATTCCGAGATTACCGTGTTGCGGGCGTCCGGCCTGTCGACGCTGCATCTGCTGCGTCTGCTCGCGCGCATCGGGTTCCCGTGCGTGCTGCTGACCTTCCTTACCGGAGAATTCATCGCGCCGCCGGCCGAGCGCGCGGCGCAGGAACTGAAGCTGGCGGCGCGCTCGCAATTGCTGACCAGCGAATTCCGCAGCGGATTCTGGATCAAGGACGAGCACAACTTCGTCAATGTCGGCAGTGTCACGCCCGACGGGACGCTGCGGCAGATCCGGATTTTCGAGTTTGACGACAAGCGCGTGCTGCTGTCGGTGTCGGAAGCCGAACGGGGCGTGTATGTTCTGCCCGAGGGTTGGACGCTGAGCAAGGTCAGTCGCACCGAGTTCTCGTCCAGTGGCCCGCGTGTGCGCCGGTACGACAAGCTGGTGTGGGAGTCGGGCCTGAGTCCGGACGTGATGAGCGTGATGCTGGTCGTGCCCGAACGCATGTCGGCATGGAAACTGTGGCTCTATATCCATCACCTGATCGAGAACAAGCAGGAAACCGGACGCTATGAGATTGCGCTGTGGAAGAAATTCACTTATCCGCTGGCTTGCCTGGTGATGCTGGCGCTGGCGCTGCCGTTCGCCTACATGCACAACCGCAGTACGCCGGTCAGCATCAAGGTGTTCACCGGCGTCATGATCGGCGTGTTGTTCCACATGCTGAACGGGCTGTTCTCGAACCTGGGCGCAATCAATTCGTGGCCACCCTCGGCCGCTGCCATCACGCCCGGTCTGCTGTTCCTGTTCGCTGCTGCGGCGATGCTGTGGTGGGAAGACCGGCGCTGAGTGCGCCGGGTCTCGATCGCTACTTGATGCGGATCACCCGCGTTCCCGCCAGCCTGTCGTGCAGGAACTGGCCGTCGCGGTCGAAGACTGCCCAGATCAACCCGGCGCCGCAGAACAGCACCGATGGCCAGCTCAGCACATAGCGCAACAGGGCCTGGCGCAGTTCGGGCGGCTGGTCACGGGCGGCATCGACGATGCGGATGCCCCAGGTCTGCATGGCCAGCGTCTGCCCGCCGTGTCGCCAGTAATAGACGAAATACAGCCCGAGCAGCAGCATGATGTGCAGCCATGCGAACCAGCCTTGCGGCGCCACATTCAGGAACAGGCCGATGATCAGGTAGGGCAGCATGAAGCCGGCTGCGAGCACGCCGAGCAGCAACAGCGATTCGTAAAGCAGTGAAGCGAGCCGGCGGCGCAAGCCGGCCGCGGGAAAGCGGATGTTGTCTGACATCGGAGGGGCGGCGTGGCGCCGCAATGGATTGTTATTTGCGGACCGGCGCGGCCGCAGGCGCGCCGGGGGCCTTGGCTGCCGGCCGTGTGCTGGTGCCCAGCCGCTTGCGTTCTTCAGGCGACAGGCTCTCGTAGGCTTCCCACTGCTTGCGCAATGTTTCCCGCTGATCGGGAGGCATCGCCTGCAGGCGTTTGTAGCGTTCGCGCGCCTCAATGCGCTCGCGCTGGCTCAGGCTGGCCCAGTAACTCATGCGTGCGCGCATCCGGGACTGTTCGTCCGGGGTCATGGACGGATAGCGCGCCGCCAGTTCAAGCCATTTGCTGCGCCGTTCGGCGTCCAGCTGGTTCCAGTCCCCGCTCAGCGGGGCCAGGATGTCGCGTTGCGATGGATTCAGCTGCTGCCAGTCCCGTGCGGGAGCGATCGGCGCGGCAGCACTGCCGGCCTCCGTCATTCCCGACGTAATCAGCAAAGCGATCGACAACCCCACCAGTAAAGCTCGCATCAGGGATTCCCCTGGTCGAGCCAGGCGCCGAAACCGCGGTCGAGATAGGCGTCGATCGGCAGATCGTCAATCAGCAAAGAGCTGTCGATGTCGACCGTGTCGTTATGGTTTTCCGCCTGGGAGTACTGGCTTGCGGCCGTCGCAAGCAACGCAAGCATCACGATGCCGACAGCCGGTGCAATGATGTCGCGCATCCAGTTGCCGCTGCCGGCCCCGGGAAAACCCGCCAGCTGGAGCAGTGCGACCGGGCTGCGGCGCGGCGTATGGCGGGTCAGTGCGAGCTCCCGCGACTGGCGCAAGCGGAATGCGATGTCCGGCGGTAGCGCAGCCGAGGACGCTTCGAGCGCGGCATGCGCACGCTGGCCTATCAGCGCTTCTTCGGCCGCACCCGGAGCGGAAGAAAAATCAGTGATTTTCATAACTTGATGCCACGAAGTTTGAGGGCTGCAGCGAGTGCGTGGGTCGCGCGCGAACAGTGCGTCTTCACGCTGCCTTCCGAACAGCCCATGACGGCAGCCGTCTCGGAGATATCCATTTCTTCCCAGTAACGCATCAGGAAGGCTTCGCGTTGACGGCCGGGAAGACGCGCGATTTCACGCTCGATCAGCGCCATGGTTTCCGACTGGTCGAGATTCTGTTCCGGTGTGCGGCCGAGTTCCGACGGGTCCTCGATCACCATGGTGTCGAGCGGGTCGTAGTCCTCATCGTCATCCGACCCGCCGAAGGCGGACAGCAGGGTGGTCCAGGTCGAACGGACCTTGCGTCGCCGGAACACGTCACGGATGATGTTCTGCAGGATGCGCTGGAACAGCATCGGAAACTCGTCCGCCGGGCGGCCCCCGTATTTCTCCGCCAGCTTCATCATGGCGTCCTGCACCGCATCAAGCGCAGACTCGTCGTCCCGCAGCGCGAATACGGCCTGCTTGAAAGCGCGTCGCTCGACGGCAGCGAGAAAGCTGGAAAGTTCTTCGCGGGAAGCCAGGATGTGTCTTTCTAAGGGTGATCAGCGTCCGATGCCCCGCAACTTCGGAGCCGATCGGAGGGAAATTGTTCCCCGGTCAGCCTTGGCGGCGACAGGCCGGAAGAACTGTCCGTCAGCCGACAAATGCCTTGACCGGATACGGGCCGGAGGCTACCCTCTGCCGCTTTTCCGGAATTTTTAGACAGGTGTATCAATGCTTTTGACCGGAGCGGAAATTGTAGTCAGGTGCCTTGCGGAAGAAAAGGTCGAATATGTTTTCGGGTACCCCGGCGGCGCCGTTCTGTACCTGTATGACGAACTTTTCAAGCAGGACAAGGTACGCCACGTACTGGTCCGGCATGAACAGGCGGCACTGCACGCGGCTGACGCGTACTCGCGTTCGACCGACCGCGTCGGCGTGGCGCTGGTGACCTCCGGTCCGGGCGTGACCAACGCGGTCACGGGCATCGCTACCGCCTATATGGATTCGATCCCGATGGTGATCATCTCCGGTCAGGTTCCGACGGCCGCCATCGGCCAGGACGCCTTCCAGGAGTGCGACACGGTCGGCATCACGCGCCCCTGCGTCAAGCACAACTTCCTGGTCAAGGACGCTAAGGACATCGCCAGCACGATCAAGAAGGCTTTCTATATTGCGAAGACCGGCCGTCCCGGCCCGGTTCTGGTCGATATCCCGAAGGACGTCACGATGGCGAAGGCCGAGTTCGACTATCCGAAGTCGGTGTCGATGCGTTCCTACAACCCCATCGTCAAGGGGCACCAGGGGCAGATCAAGAAGGCGGTTCAGCTGCTGCTCGAGGCCAAGCGCCCGATGATCTACGCGGGTGGCGGCGTCATCCTGTCTGACTGCTCCGAGCAACTGACCAGGCTGGTGCGCACACTGGGTGCACCCTGCACCAATACGCTGATGGGGCTGGGCGCCTATCCGTCGACCGACAAGCAGTTCGTCGGCATGCTCGGCATGCATGGCAACTACGAAGCCAATATGGCGATGCAGTACTGCGACGTGCTGATCGCGGTCGGCGCCCGCTTCGACGATCGCGTGATCGGCAATCCGGCCGATTTCGCCCGCATCGCCCGCAAGATCATCCACATCGACATCGACCCGTCGTCGATCTCCAAGCGCGTGAAGGTGGACGTGCCCATCGTCGGCAACCTGCCGGACGTGCTGGACGACATCCTGCGCCTGCTCGATGGCTCGCCCGAACGGCCCGATCAGGAAGCGCTCGGCGAGTGGTGGAAGCAGATCGAGGAGTGGCGCCGTCGCGACTGCCTGAAGTACAAGCGCAGCGACGAAATCATCAAGCCGCAGTTCGTCATTGAAAAGCTGTGGGAAGTGACCAAGGGCGACGCTTTCGTCACGTCCGACGTCGGCCAGCACCAGATGTGGGCGGCCCAGTACTACAAGTTCGACAAACCGCGTCGCTGGCTCAATTCCGGCGGTCTGGGCACCATGGGTGTCGGCATTCCGTACGGCATGGGCGTGCAGATGGCCCATCCGGGGTCGCCAGTGGCCGTGGTGACCGGCGAAGGTTCCGTGCAGATGAACATCCAGGAACTGTCGACCTGCAAACAGTACCGCCTGCCGCTGAAGATCTGTCTGCTGAACAACCGCTATCTGGGCATGGTCCGCCAGTGGCAGGAACTCATTCACGGCAACCGTTATTCGGAGTCCTACATGGATTCGCTGCCGGATTTCCCGAAGCTGGCCGAAGCTTATGGCCACATTGGCATCCGCGTCGAAAAGCCGGGCGACGTCGAGGACGCGCTGCGTGAGGCGTTCAAGCGCAAGACCGATCTGGTGCTGCTCGACTTCCAGGTGGATCAGACCGAAAACGTGTATCCGATGGTGATGGGCGGCAAGGGACTGACCGACATGATCATGTCGTCAGAGGACCTGTAACCCACCATCTGAAAGCTGCCGTGCGGAACGCGCCGGTGCGGCCGGCGTGTCCGTCTGTCGGAATTACCCGTCCGGCAGGCAGCGGGCACCGGCCTCCGGCAGCCCGTTTCCGTGGCGGTGGTTCCTGCAATTCCAATTGAGGCACTCGCAATGAGGCATGTGATTTCCGTACTGATCGAGAACGAGGCTGGCGCGCTGTCACGTGTGTCGGGTCTGTTTTCGGCTCGTGGCTACAACATCGAATCGCTGACCGTGGCACCGACCGAAGACGCGTCGCTGTCGCGCATGACCATCATCTCCACCGGTTCCGACGACATCATCGAGCAGATCACCAAGCAGCTGAACAAGCTGATCGAAGTGGTCAAGGTGGTCGACCTGTCCGAAGCGGCGCACATCGAACGCGAACTGATGCTGATCAAGGTGCGCGCGACCGGCAAGGATCGCGAGGAACTGAAGCGCGTCGCCGACATCTTCCGCGGCCGCATCATCGACGTCACCGACTCGACCTACGTCATCGAACTGACCGGCAACACGACCAAGCTCGATTCCTTCGTCGGCGCGATCGATGCAGCGCTGATCCTGGAAACCGTGCGTACCGGCGTCTGCGGCATCGGCCGCGGCGACCGTATCCTGCGCCTGTAACCGGTGCCCGAAACCGTTTCACCGTTCAAGCCCCACACCACCGCCAAAACCCACACCGCATAAGGGAAAACCCATGAAAGTCTTCTACGACAAGGACGCAGACCTGTCCCTCATCAAAGGCAAGAAAGTCACCATCGTCGGCTATGGTTCGCAAGGCCACGCCCACGCCCAGAATCTGAACGACTCCGGCGTCAAGGTCACGGTCGGCCTGCGCAAGGGTGGTGCCTCCTGGAAGAAGGCCGAAGGCGCCGGCCTGAAGGTCAAGGAAGTGGCCGAGGCCGTCAAGGGTGCGGATCTGGTCATGATCCTGCTGCCGGACGAGAACATTCCCTCCGTCTACTACGGCGACATCGAGCCGAACATCAAGAAGGGCGCCACGCTGGCGTTCGCGCACGGTTTCAACATCCACTACAACCAGGTCATTCCGCGCGCCGACCTCGATGTCGTGATGATCGCTCCGAAGGGCCCGGGTCACACCGTGCGTTCCGAGTACCTGCGCGGAGGCGGCGTGCCGTCGCTGATCGCCGTTTATCAGGACAAGTCGGGCAAGGCGCGTGACCTCGCGCTGTCGTATTCGGCGGCCAATGGCGGCACCAAGGGTGGCGTGATCGAAACGTCGTTCCGCGAAGAGACCGAAACCGACCTGTTCGGTGAACAGTCCGTGCTGTGCGGCGGTCTGGTCGAACTGATCAAGGCTGGCTACGAAACGCTGACCGACGCCGGCTACGCGCCGGAAATGGCCTATTTCGAGTGCCTGCACGAAGTGAAGCTGATCGTCGACCTCATCTTCGAAGGCGGTATCGCCAACATGAACTACTCGATCTCGAACAATGCCGAGTACGGTGAGTACGTCACCGGCCCGCGCGTGATCGGTGCCGAGGCGCGCGCCGCGATGAAGGAGTGCCTGGACAACATCCAGAATGGCAACTACGCCAAGCGCTTCATCCTCGAAGGCCGCACCAACTATCCGGAAATGACGGCCCGCCGCCGCCTGACCGCCGCTCACGAAATCGAGAAGGTGGGCGCGGAACTGCGTGCGATGATGCCGTGGATTTCGAAGAACAAGCTGGTCGATCAGTCGAAGAACTGATTTCGTTCCCGCTGTGTCCGGCCACCCCGTGCGCAAGCGCAGGGTGGCCGGTTATTCATTCAGGACATGAATCATCGCCATCCGGCCCCCTCCGGCGAACGTCGGCCATCCGCAGTGGCGGCGCTGACCGATCGCCATGAGCTGGCATGGTGGCCGTTCCGGGGCCGGGGCGCTGCCCTGTGCGCCAGCCGGTTTTTCCGGGATTCGCACTGCCCGGTGCAACAGCGCGAGCTGATTGTCCAGTCGCCCGCAGGCGGTCGCGTCATGTGGGTGGAGCCGGTGACCGGCGGCCTGACCCATCAGGCGCTGACGACGGCGTGTTCATGAAGGTGTTCGGAGTACGTTCGAACCGTTCCCCTCCGGACTGCGCAGTGAAGCACGGCCTGCACGATCCGGGCCGGCTATCGGGGTTTCATCCGCTCCGGTTCGCGCATCGGCCAGCATCTGCAGCCGGAAGCGCGGGCTCGCGTTGTCGTGGGAAAATGGGCCGGTTCCACGGGTACGGTTCTCGCCGAATTGCCCTGAACGCAATGTTCTGCCGCGTGCGGTATGCCGTGCGCGGTTTGTCGGAGTGAGCGCATGTCCGAGTACGAACCGCAATATGCCAAACCTGCCGATCCGCTGAAGCGTCGGCGAGGCATCTACATTCTGCCGAACCTGTTCACGACGGCTTCGCTGTTCGCCGGTTTCTACGCCATCGTGCAGGCCATGAACGGCCGTTACGAATACTCGGCCGTGGCGATTTTCGTCGCCATGGTGCTCGACGGGCTCGACGGGCGCGTCGCGCGCCTGACGCACACCCAGTCGGCGTTCGGCGCCGAATTCGATTCGCTGTCCGACATGGTGTCCTTCGGTGCGGCGCCGGCGCTGATCGCCTACGAGTGGGCGATGCGCGGTCTCGGCAAATGGGGCTGGATCGCGGCCTTCATCTACTGCGCCGGGGCTGCGCTGCGACTGGCGCGCTTCAATACCAATCTCGGCACCGTGGACAAGCGCTATTTCCAGGGACTGCCGAGCCCGGCTGCCGCTGCGCTGGTGGCCGGTCTGGTGTGGGTGACGACCGACAACGGCATCGAAGGTCCGGACATGCGCTGGGTGGCCTTCGCCATCACGCTGTTTGCCGGACTGACGATGGTGAGCAACGTGAAGTTCTGGAGCGGCAAGGACATCAATCTGCGGCGCAGTGTCCCGTTCATCGCCATCTTCGGCTTCGTGCTCGCTTTCGTCGCGGTGTCGGTGGATCCGCCCATCGTGCTGTTCAGCCTGTTCGTCGCCTACGCGCTGTCCGGCTACGTGATGTGGCTGGTGAAAATCCCGGGCCGGAAATCAGAACCGCCTGCCGACTGAAGCCGGCCCGCCGCGCCTGATGCAACTGTGGTGCCGCCCCTGAATCTGTATGAGTACCCATTCGATCTGGAGACTGTCATGTCCGAACGTTTGATCATTTTCGATACCACCTTGCGCGACGGCGAACAGAGCCCAGGCGCGTCGATGACGCGCGACGAAAAGCTGCGCATCGCTCGTCAGCTGGAGCGCATGCGGGTGGATGTGATCGAGGCGGGCTTTGCGGCTGCTTCCAACGGTGACTTCGAGTCTGTCCGCTCGGTGGCCGAAGCGATCCGCGAATCGACGGTCTGCTCGCTCGCCCGCGCCAGCGAGCACGACATACGGCGTGCCGGCGAGGCAATCAGGCCGGCCGCCAGCGGCCGCATCCACACCTTCATCGCGACCAGCCCGATCCACATGGAGAAGAAGCTGCGCATGAGTCCGGACCAGGTGGTCGAGCAGGCGGTCAAGTCGATCGGCTGGGCGCGCGAATACACCGATGACGTCGAATTCTCGGCCGAAGACGCGGTGCGCAGCGACATCGACTTTCTGGTGCGCATCTTCACCGAGGCGATCAAGGCCGGAGCGAAGACGATCAATGTGCCGGACACGGTTGGCTATTCGGTGCCGGCGCAGTGGGGCGAGCGCATGCGCCAGTTGATCGAGCGCGTGCCCGGTGCCGACAAGGTGGTCTGGTCGACGCACTGCCACAACGATCTGGGCATGGCGGTCGCCAACTCGCTGGCAGCGGTCATGGCAGGGGCACGCCAGGTCGAATGCACGATCAACGGCCTCGGCGAGCGGGCCGGCAATGCCTCGCTCGAAGAGGTGGTGATGGCGGTGCGCACGCGGCGCGACGTATTCGGTCTGGAGACGCGCATCGACGCGACACAGATCGTGCCGGCCTCGCGTCTGGTGTCCACGATCACTGGCTATCCGGTGCAGCCGAACAAGGCGGTGGTCGGCGCCAATGCCTTCGCGCACGAATCCGGCATCCATCAGGACGGCGTGCTCAAGCACCGCGAAACCTACGAAATCATGCGTGCCGAGGATGTTGGCTGGAATACCAACAAGCTGGTGCTGGGCAAGCACTCCGGCCGCAACGCCTTCCGCGCCCGGCTGACCGATCTGGGCATCGTGGTCGATTCGGAAGAGCAACTCAATGTCGCCTTCGCCGCCTTCAAGGAGCTGGCCGACAAGAAGCACGAAATTTTCGACGAGGACATCCAGGCGCTGATGAGCGACGAGTCGGTCACGCCGGAAGAGGAGCAGTTCAAGCTGGTGGCCATGAGCGTGCGCTCGGAAACCGGCGAGACGCCGCAGGCGGCGGTGACGCTGACCGATACCGGCCGCGAGACGCAGGCGAAGGCCACCGGCAGCGGTCCGGTCGATGCCGCGTTCCGGGCAATCGAATCGGTGGCGCTGAGCGGTGCCGAACTGCTGCTGTATTCGGTCAATGCCATCACCACCGGCACCGACGCCCAAGGCGAGGTGACGGTGCGTCTGGCCAAGGGCGGTCGCATCGTGAACGGCCAGGGTGCGGACACCGACATCATCGTGGCGTCCGCCAAGGCCTACATCAACGCGCTGAACAAGCTGCGCGGCGGTCAGAAGCTCAATCCGCAGGACGAAGGCCCGATCTGACCGGGCGCTGCCTGGCGCAAGTCGTCAGGCTGTCCCGGCGAGCCGGCTGGGTGCGGTGAGCTTCGAGTAGAACAGACAGCCGAGGAAAAGCGTGACTGACAGCGCCGTGTAGAGCGCGGCCAGCTGTGCCGACAGGCCGCTGTCGGAGGTCGCGCGCACGATGCCTTCGGCGAAGTACACGAGGCTGAGCAGCGACATCCACTGGTGGGTGTAGCGCTTGCCGCGCAGGATGCCGAACAGCGCCGCGAGCAGCGGCACGACCTTGAGTACCAGCGCCGAACCGCCCGGATGCAGCGGTGCCAGCCACAGCTCCCAGGCCAGGCCGAGCAGGATGAGGGCGATCAGGCTGGCGCCGGCCAGCAGGTTCCAGTGACGAGCGTTCATTTCAGTTGGCCAGTTTCAGTGCGGCAGTCGCCAGCCGTCGCCCTGCGGCGAACGCAAGGCGGGCTTCCGGTTCCGACAGATCGGGGTTGCCGTCGCTGCCGGTGACATGGCTGGCGCCGTAGGGCGTGCCGCCGTCGGGCGTGGTGGCCAGATCGGGTTCCGAGTAGGGCAGGCCGACAATGAACATGCCGTGATGCAGCAACGGCAGCATCATCGACAGCAGGGTGCTTTCCTGGCCGCCATGTTGCGACGTGGTCGATGTGAATACGCTGGCCGGCTTGCCGGACAGCGCGCCCGACAGCCACTGAGGGCTGCTGCCGTCGAGAAAGTACTTGAGCGGCGCCGCCATGTTGCCGAAGCGCGTCGGACTGCCCAGCGCCAGGCCGATGCATTCCTCGAGGTCGCGCGCTTCGGCGTAGGGCGCGCCGCTGTCTGGTACGGCCGGTGCCACCGCTTCGCAGATGGCCGATACCGGCGGCACGGTGCGGATGCGTGCGGCG
>DATCUL010000525.1:0-6115 GCA_036567405.1 Methyloversatilis sp.
CACAGGGAAATGCAGGCCGAGCACCGCGATGCGCTGCTCGGGGCCCGCGGTCCGGACTGATCCCGCCGGCCGGACCGGGTGCCCGAAATTGAGGCGATCCGGCGACAGCCGCGCGGGGTGGGCAGATGCGGCTTCCATACAGCGTTCGCCCACAGCGTTGTCCACAGAAGCTGTGGATGAAGTGCCGGAAATCAATTGTCGACCGCGTGCCCAATAAACAGGCAACCCTATTGACAGCCTTTATCCATGCGGCGCTCCGGGAGTTGTTGCCGCCTCGTTACAGATGTTGTCCACAGATCCTGTGGATAAACCCGGGCGCCCGCCGTGTAAGCTCGCGCACTTCCGGACACAGGAATCTCCGACGTGGCGAAGGTCGTACCCGATGGCTGGCGAGAACTGGATGCCAGCGGCGCTGCCGAGCGCGAACTGGCGACGCTGACCCTGTTCGAACGCGGCTTGCCGGCGGCATATACGGTGTATCACGGCGTGCACTGGACGCGGCTCGACCACGGCTTCTCGATCTATGGCGACATCGATTTCGTCGTCGTCAATGCGGCCGGTGACCTGCTCGCGATCGAGCAGCGCAGCGGCTTCCTCGAGGAGGGCGAGCATGGCCTGGTGACCCGCCACAAGGGGCGCAGCCGCAATGTCGCGGTCGGCATCGCGCGTTCGCGCCATGCGCTGCAGACGCGGCTGGCCGCGCGCCTGGGCATCGGCCCGGACGAGCAGGCGCCGCGCGTCGAATACCTGCTGTACTGCCCCGATCACTTCGTGCGCCAGGCGCACACCGCCGGCATCGAGCCGGAGCGCATCGTCGACGCGGCGGTGCGCGACAAGCTGGTGCCACGCATCCAGGCCATCCTGCCGCCCGGCGAACCGGCGGCGCGTGCGCACGAGGTGCATCGCTTCCTGCGTGACGAGATCAAGCTCGAAGCCGACGTCAGCGCACGCCTGGGCATGGCGCGCGAGCGCGTGACCCGGGTCGCCGGCGGCCTGACGCAGTGGGCACGCTCGCTCGACTTCGCGCCCTATCGCCTGCGCGTGGTCGGCACCGCCGGCTCGGGCAAGACCCAGCTCGCACTGGCCGAGTACCGCGCCGCCATCGACGCCGGCCGGCGTCCGCTCTACGTCTGCTTCAACCGTCCGCTGGCCGACCACCTCGCGGCCATCGCGCCCGAGGGCGGCATGGCATGCACCTTCCATCACCTGTGCGAGCGCGTGCTGGCGGCGCACGGCGAGAGGCCCGACTACGCGCGGGCGGACGCCTTCGACGCGATGATCGCCCGCGCCGGCGAGCTCGAGGTGCCGCCCGACCTGCGCTTCGACACGCTCATCGTCGACGAGGGGCAGGACTTCTCTCCCGACTGGGCGACGCAGCTCTGGCGCCATGCCGGCGACGATGCACGTCGCATCTGGCTGGAAGACCCGATGCAGAACCTGTATGCACGTGCGCCGATCGATCTGCCGGGCTGGGTGACGCTGCGCGCACGCAGCAACTTCCGCAGTCCGCGCCCGGTGGTGCGCATGCTGCAGGCGCTGCTGCCGGAGGCGGAACACATCGAGGCGGCGTCGCCGTTCGAGGCGGACGAGGTCGAGCTGCTGGTGTATGACGCCGAGCACACGCTGACCCAGCGCGTGAAGGAGGCGATCCGCCTGTGCTTCGCCGCCGGCTTCCACGCCGGCGATGTCGCCATCATCAGCTGGCGCGGGCGCGAACAGTCGGAACTGCTGCGCCACGACCGGCTCGGCGCCAATGCGCTGCGCAGCTTCACCGGCCAGTACGACCTGCTCGGGCAGCCGGAATATTCCGGCGGCGACGTGCTGATCGAATCGGTCTACCGCTTCAAGGGCCAGTCGGCGCCGGCCGTCATCCTGGCCGAAGTCGATTTCGACACGCTGGATGAACGCGCACTGCGCAAACTGTTCGTCGGCGCCACGCGGGCGATGATGAAGCTGGTGCTGGTGCTCAGCGAACGCGCCGCGGTGCAGCTGCGCGCGCGGCTGGCGCAGGGCCATCACGCATGAGCGACGCGATCGACAGCGCGCTGATGGTGCAGGGCACGACCTCGGACGCCGGCAAGAGCACGGTGGCGGCCGGCCTGTGCCGCATCCTGCACCGGCGCGGCGTGCGCGTGGCACCGTTCAAGCCGCAGAACATGGCGCTCAACAGCGCGGTCACCGTCGATGGTGGCGAGATCGGCCGGGCACAGGCGCTGCAGGCGCAGGCGGCCGGCCTGGCGCCGCACAGCGACATGAACCCGGTGCTGCTCAAGCCCAATTCGGACACCGGCGCCCAGGTCATCATCCACGGCCGCGCGCTGGCCAACATGGAGGCGCGCGCCTACCACGACTACAAGCGTGTCGCGATGGATGCGGTGATGCAGTCCTGGCAGCGCCTGCAGACGCAGTATGACTACGTCGTGGTCGAGGGCGCCGGCAGCCCGGCCGAAGTCAATCTGCGCGACCGCGACATCGCCAACATGGGCTTCGCGCTGCCCAACCGCGTGCCGGTGGTGATCGTGGCCGACATCGACCGCGGCGGCGTGTTCGCGCATCTGACCGGCACGCTGGACTGTCTGGCCGACGACGAACGCGCGCTGGTGCGCGGCTTCATCATCAACCGCTTTCGCGGCGACCGCGCGCTGCTGCGCGGCGGCGAACAGTGGCTGGAGACGCGCACCGGCCTGCCGGTGTTCGGCGTGCTGCCGATGCTGACCGGCCTGCATCTGGATGCCGAGGACGCGATACAGACGCAGCAGTCGGCAGCGTCCGGCGAGCGGTTGCGTGTCGTGGTGCCGGTATTTCCGCGCATCAGCAACCACACCGACTTCGATGCGCTGCGCGCGCATCCGCAGGTCGACCTGGTGTTCGTGCCGCCCGGCCGTGCGCTGCCGCCGTGCGACCTGATCGTGCTGCCCGGCAGCAAGAGCGTGCAGCATGATCTGGCGGCGCTGCGTGCGCAGGGCTGGGAGGCGCAGATCGCGCGCCACCTGCGCTATGGCGGACGCATGCTCGGCATCTGCGGCGGCATGCAGATGATGGGCCGCATGCTGCACGACCCGCACGGGCTGGAAGGCGCCGCCGGCAGCGTGTCCGGACTAGGCTTGTTCGACTATGACACCACGCTCGAACCGGAAAAGCGGTTGCGCATCGTGCAGGGCCGGCTGCTGCCCAGCGGCGAGGCGGTCAGCGGCTACGAAATCCATGCCGGCGTCAGCAGCGGCCCGGCGCTGGCGCGGCCGGCGGTCGAGCTGGAAGGCGGGCCGGATGGCGCGTTGTCCGTCGATGGCCAGCTGATGGCGACCTATGTGCATGGCCTGTTCGACGCGCCGCAGGCCTGTGCCGCACTGCTGCGCTGGGCCGGGCTGGCGGCGCCGCAGACGCTCGATCTGCAGGCGCTGCGCGAGCACAGCATCGACCGCCTGGCCGACTGCATGACGGCCGAGATCGACATCGACGCGCTGTGCGGCCCGGGCATCGCATCGGTCGCATCTCCGTAGGAGCGACGCCCCTGCCGCGATTCGTGCCCGGCGCGATCGCGGCGGGGCGCCGCTCCCACACATCACCATCTTTCTTACGGACATCACGGTGCCCGGGTGGCAGGTACGTGGGCGCTGCAGCCGGCCTGATTGGGCTTTTCATTCCGATGGTGGTATCGTCCGCCCCGGCTTCGCTTCGGCGGGGCCGTGTTCAAGGTGCCTGAAGCGCTGTCGCGCGGAAGGTTAAACGGGAAGCAGGTGCGCGAGCCACGCTCGCAATGCCTGCGCTGCCCCCGCAACGGTAAGCAGACAGGATGCACTCACACGCCACTGGGCTTTCGCCTGGGAAGGCTGTGCATCGCGAATACCGGGTGATGTCGCCCGATGATCGCAGTCGCGAGCCCGGATACCGGCCCTGAATGCACGAGCGGTCAGGCCCGGGGTGCGGCACTGCGACGGATGCAGCCTCCGCGGCTGCCTGCGTTGTCCTTTCCTCCCCCCGTGCGTGACTTCATGACACTGCTGTCGTTCGGGGACGGGCGACGGCTGCAGGGAGTCCCCCATCTATGTATCCGCGTACCACACTTGCCGCGCTGTTCGCCGGCGCCACGCTGCAATGCCTGCCGTCGATCGCGACGGCAGATTCGCAACTTCATGCTGTAGTCGTTACTGCCACGCGCACCGAACAGCGCGTGCAGGACACGCTGGCCGACGTCAGCGTCATCGATCGTGACCAGATCGAGTCGGCCGGCCAGTCCACGCTGACCGACCTTCTGGCGCGCCAGCCCGGCATGCAGATCACCAACAACGGCGGTCCCGGCACCGATGTCGGGTTCTTCATCCGTGGCGCCAGCGCCAAGCAGAACGTGGTGCTGGTCGATGGCATGCGCGTCGGCTCGACCAGTACCGGCTCGGCGGCGCTGCAGTACCTGCCGCTGTCGCAGATCGAGCGCATCGAAATACTGCGCGGCCCGGCATCGGCCATCTACGGTGCCGACGCCGTGGGTGGCGTGATCCAGATCTTCACCCGCCGCGGCGAGCCCGGCCTGCAGGCCGAAGCCTTCGCCGGTGCCGGCAGCTACGGCACGGCGGACAGCCGCGTCGGCGTCAGCGGCGGCGACGACAGATGGCGCTTCGCCCTCGGCGCCGGGTTATCTCGCACACATGGCTTCGATGCCACTAACAGTCGGGCCAGCTCGTATTCCCGCAATACCGACGCCGACGGCTACCTGAACCGCAATGCCAGCGCGGCTGTCACTTTCAAGCCGGCGGCGTCCACCGAAATCGGCGGCAACATGCTGTACACCAGCGGCACCAACGACTACGATTCTGGCGCGTCCTTCCGTGATACGCGCACGAAATTCGAGAACTACAATGGATCGCTCTATTTGAAGCAGAACTGGGGTGACCGCGTGAGCACCACCGCGCGGGCCGGCCGCTCGGTCGATAACACCAACAGCTTCGCCAGCTACTCGCCTGTCGGCAGCCGTGTGCGCAGCACGCAGGACGTTCTGGGGCTGGAGGCGCAGTACCGGTTTTCGCTCGGCTCGCTGTTCGCCAGCGTCGAACGGCTGGAACAGGAGGTTGAAAGCCAGGACAATTTCAGCGCTCGACGCACCATCGATTCGGTTCAGCTCGGCGGTACCGTCCAGCTCGATGCGCACAGCGCGCAGCTGAATGTGCGTCATGACAGCTATTCCGGCGCCAGCGGCAGCAAGACCACCGGCAACATCGCCTACGGCTACCGCATCAGCGAACACTGGCGGGCACATGGCAGCTATGGCACGGCCTTCCGCCTGCCCACGTTCAACGAGCTGTACTACCCGTTCTTCGGCAATCCCGATCTTGCGCCGGAGTCGTCGCGCAACCGTGAGGTCGGTCTGAGCTGGCAGGGTGGCAGTTCGCGTGCCGGCGTCACGGCGTACTACAACACCGTGGACAACCTGATCGACACGGCACAGGTTGCGCCCGGTCTCTACATCGCACAGAACGTGGCCAGGGCGCGCCTGCGCGGCCTGACCTTCGACGGCTCGACCTATATCGACCACACCGAGCTGTCGGGCAATGTCGATCTGCTCGATGCCGAAGATGCCGAGACCGGCCTGCGCCTGCAGCGGCGTGCCACCCGTACCGCCAACCTGCTGGTGCAGCAGCACCTGAACTGGGGCCGTGTCGGCGTCGAATGGCGCCTGTCGGGTCCGCGTTACTCGCAGGCCGGCGAACTCGACCGCCTGCCCGGCTATGCCGTGGTGAACCTGTTCGCCGTGTGGAAGCTGACGCGCGAGCTTGCGTTCGAGGGGCGCATCAACAATCTGACCGACCGCAACTACAGTACCGTGTTCGGCTATGAAACCGCCGGCGTCAGCGCCTTTGTCGGCGTGCGCTACACGCCGCAGCTGTGACCCGGAGCGCCACGTCGCGGCAGGCTGTCGCGATGTGGCGATCGCACCTGCCCTCACCTCCTCGCAGATGAATACACTCCGTCCATGAGCAGTCACGCACCCGTCACCACCGATCCGACACCGGCGCAGCTGCTGGTGCTGCGCCGGCGCGCGTGGGTGCTGCCGCTGCTGGCGGCGGCACTGCTCGCCACCTTCGCGCTGGCGCTGGCACTGGGCAGCGTGCCGGTCAGTGCG
>DATCUL010000526.1:0-2523 GCA_036567405.1 Methyloversatilis sp.
TACTCGAACGCTGGGTGGCCGCGACCGACTGGGTGGATTTCCTGGCCGAGCGCAGCGATACCCGTTCCAGCACCTCGGTCTGCCTGAAGATCGTCGATCCGTGGTTTTCCGCGCTGCCGCTGGCCGAATGCTGGGCCTTCATCCAGCGCATGTGCGCGCTGCTCGAACGGGAAGGTGCGGCGTTCGACATCGCGGCCTATCGCGATGCGCCGCCGGGCCTGCGCATCTGGTGCGGCGCGACCGTCGATGCGGCCGACGTCGAGGCACTGACGCCCTGGCTGGACTGGGCCTGGGCGACCGTCAAGCAGGCTTCGGCCTGATCCTCCACACAACAAGACCGACTGCCATGATGCGCGCCATCCTGTTTGACTGCGACAGCACCCTTTCCACCATCGAAGGCATCGACGTGCTGGCCGAACGCGCCGGCGTGGTCGATCAGGTCGTGCCGCTGACCACCGCCGCGATGGACGGACGCCTGAAGCTGGAGGAGGCCTACGCGGCCCGGCTCGATCTGATCAAGCCGGATCGCGCCGTCATCGACTGGCTCGGTCAGCACTATGTGGACACCATGGTCGAGGGCGCGGCCGAAGCGGTGAATGCACTGCGCGCGCTTGGCTGGCAGGTGCACGTGGTCAGCGGCGGCATCCGCCAGGCGGTCGTCGAACTGGCCAGCCAGCTCGGTGTGCCGGACGAGCGGGTACACGCGGTCAGCCTGGACTTCGATGCCGACGGCCGGTACGCGGGTTTCGACCTGTCGTCGCCGCTGGCGCGCAATGGCGGCAAGGCGGAAGTGTGCCGTCAGGTGATGGCGCAGGTGGACTCGGCGGTCATGGTCGGCGACGGCATCACCGACATGGAGGCGGCAGCGGCCGGCGCCATGGTGATCGGCTTCGGCGGTGTCGTGCGGCGCGAAGCGGTCGCCAGCCGCGCGCATCACTTCATCGACAAGCCCGACCTGCGCGAGGTCGTCCGCCTGCTGGCGACGCCGGCCGAACTGGACCGCGTGTCGCTGCTGCTCGGCTGAAACCGCGAATACCGCCACGTCCGCGTCAGGCGGTCGTCGCGGGTGTGTCCGCAGGTCACGGAACAATTCGTTCGTGCGCTGTCTATAGTGCCTGAAGCAGGGCTGCGCCATCCGGCGTGCCCGTTCGGGGAGACTGGCAATGCCGGATGCCGTGCTGCTGACCTATCTGCTGGGCGTGGCGTCGTCGCTGTCCGGCTATCCTCCGCTGCCGCCCGAGCACATGCCGGCGGTGCGTCCGCTGGCGGTGGCCGAACTGGTGCGTGAAGCATGTCCCGAGGCGCCGGCCGAATGCGAAAAGCTGGTCGCGCTGTACGACCGCCAGCACGACTACATCCTGATCCGCGCCGATCTCGATCTGCAGCAAGCGGCCGACAATTCCTTTCTGGTCCACGAATTCGTGCATGTGCTGGAAGCGCACGCGAAGGGCGACGACTATCAACGCGACTGCCTCGCCACGCTGCAGTCGGAGCGCGAGGCCTATCGCGTGCAGAACGCCTATCTGACGAGCCGGGGGCGCCCGGAACGCTATGGCGGCATGCTGGCGCAGCGGACCTGCGCGCCCGAACAGACGGCAGGGGAATCGGCAGTGGTGCTGCAGCGTGTGCCGCGCCGCCAGAGCGACGAAGCCGTGCTGGAGGATTTCATGGAGGAGCTGGGCCGTGGCCGGGCCGCCGCCCGCCGTCGCTGATCCGGCAGGGCGGTCCGGCTGCCGCCAAGGCAGCCGGAACCGGTCTTACAGCAGCACGCGTTCGATGCCGCCGTTGTTCGCCTGTTCGATGTAGCGCTCGGCCCAGTCGGCACCCAGCAGGTGGCGCGCCATCTCGACGACGATGTAGTCGGCCTGCGTCGAACTGTCGTTGTCGTAGCGCGACAGGCCCTGCAGGCAGGACGGGCAAGAGGTCAGTATCTTCACGTCCCCCTTGAAACCGTCCGCCCGCTGCACCTCGGCACCCTTGCGCATCTCCTCTTCCTTGCGGAAGCGCACCTGGGTCGAAATGTCCGGCCGGCTGACCGCCAGCGTGCCGCTTTCGCCGCAGCAGCGATCGTTCAGCGTGACCTTCGAACCGTCGGCGGTACCGATCAGCTGATTGACCACCTTGATCGGCGCGTGCGTCTTCATCGGCGTGTGGCAGGGATCGTGATACATGTAGCGCACGCCTTCGACGCCCTCCAGCTTGACGCCCTTTTCCATCAGGTATTCGTGGATGTCGAGCAGCCGGCAGCCGGGGAAGATCTTGTCGAATTCGTACTGCTGCAGCTGGTCCATGCAGGTGCCGCAGGACACGATCACGGTCTTGATGTCGAGGTAGTTCAGCGTGTTGGCGACGCGGTGGAAGAGCACCCGGTTGTCGGTGATCATCTTCTCGGCCTTGTCGAACTGGCCCGAGCCGCGCTGCGGGTAGCCGCAGCACAGGTACCCAGGCGGCAACACGGTCTGCACGCCGGCATGCCAGAGCATGGCCTGCGTGGCCAGGCCCACCTGGCTGAACAGGCGCTCC
>DATCUL010000527.1:0-2742 GCA_036567405.1 Methyloversatilis sp.
GCCGACGTCGCGGTCACCACCGAAAGTTTCAGCGGCTATCGCGGTGAGGCCTTCGCCATGGGCGAACGCACGCCGGTGGCGCTGCTCAGCGGGCCGGCTTCGGGCCGCATGGCGATCGGCGAGGCGATCACCAATCTGGCCGCCGCCGACGTGCGCAGCTTCGACCGCATCAAGCTGTCCGCCAACTGGATGGCCGCGGCCGGCCACAAGGGCGAGGACGCCGCGCTGTTCGACACGGTGAAAGCCGTCTCGCTGGATTTCTGCCCGGCGCTCGGTCTGGCCATCCCGGTCGGCAAGGACAGCCTGTCGATGAAGACGCGCTGGCAGGACGGTGATACGCAAAAGGAAGTGGTGTCGCCGCTGTCGCTGGTCATCACCGCATTTGCGCCGGTCGACGACGTGCGCAAGACGCTGACGCCGCAGCTGCAGATCGACCCCGAGGTCGAGACCGAACTGCTGCTGCTCGATCTGGGCCAGATGAAGAACCGCCTCGGCGGTTCGGCCTTCGCACAGGCCTATGGCGTGGCCGGCGAACACGCGCCGGATGCCGACGCCGTGCTGCTCGGCCGCTTCCTGCCGGCCATCCGCAGCTTGCGCGATGCCGGTCTGCTGCTTGCCTATCACGACCGTTCCGACGGCGGCCTGTTCGCGACCTTGTGCGAAATGGCGTTCGCCGGCCGGGTCGGGCTGTCGATCAATCTCGACACGCTGGCCTACGACCCGCTGGTGGTCGACATCGATTCGCTGGCCAAGAAGCCGGACGCGGTGCGCGGCCGCTTCAACGACCGCATCTTCTCCGCGCTGTTCAGCGAGGAACTGGGCGCCGTGCTGCAGATCCGCATCGCCGACCGTTCGCGCGTGATGGACATGCTGCGCGAAGCCGGCCTGTCGGCCATCACGCACGGCATCGGCGCGCCGAACGACCGCGACGAGATCCGGCTGTGGCACAACGCCAAGGTGATCTTCAGCGAGCCGCGTGCCGAGCTGCTGAAGGCCTGGTCCGACGTCAGCCACCGCATCGCGGTACTGCGCGACGACGCCGACTGCGCGCGCGAGGAATACGCGCTGCTCGACGACAAGGACGACACCGGGCTGTTCGCCGCGCTCACCTTCGAGCCGCAGCAGGACATCGCCGCGCCCTACATCAGCAAGGGCGTGCGTCCGCGCATCGCCATCCTGCGCGAGCAGGGCGTCAACGGTCAGGTCGAGATGGCCGCGGCCTTCGACCGCGCCGGCTTCGACGCGCGCGACGTGCACATGTCCGACCTGATGGCCGGCCGCATCGATCCGGCCGACTTCAAGGGTCTGGCGGCCTGCGGCGGATTCTCGTACGGCGACGTGCTGGGCGCCGGTTCCGGCTGGGCCAAGTCGATACTGTTCAACGCGAAGCTGCGCGATGCCTTCGCCGCATTCTTCGGGCGCGAGGACAGCTTCGCGCTCGGCGTGTGCAACGGCTGCCAGATGATGAGCCAACTGCGCGACATCGTGCCCGGCGCCACGCACTGGCCGCGTTTCGAGCGCAACCGCTCGGAGCAGTTCGAGGCGCGCTTCACCATGGTCGAGGTGGTCGAATCGCCGTCCATCCTGCTGCGCGGCATGGCCGGTTCCAAGATGCCCATCGTGGTGTCGCACGGCGAAGGCCGCGCCGTGTTCGATGACCTGCAGGCGCAGTCGCTCGCCAGTGTCGCGATGCACTACATCGACCACGATGGCAAGGTCGCCAGCCGCTATCCGCGCAATCCGAACGGCTCGCCGGACGGCATCACCGCGCTGACGACCGACGATGGCCGTGTCACCATCATGATGCCGCACCCGGAGCGCATCTTCCGCACGGTGCAGATGAGCTGGCATCCGTCGCACTGGGAAGAAGACAGCCCCTGGATGCGCATGTTCAGGAACGCCCGGGTCTGGGTGGACTGATCCGGATCTGCCGGTTCACCGCTCTTCCCGTGCGGTGAACCGGATGCATCGCGTGCCGGATGTGGATTGTGTCGCGGTGCGACACAATCCGGTTTCAAGGCGTCCCGCCCGGGGTCGAAAAAGCCGCATTGATCATGTGGTTTTGAGCTTCCGGGATCGCGATGAAGATACTTCTGGTTGAGGACAGCCGCGCCATGGCCGCGGTGATGTCGGTGCGTCTGTCGTCCTTCGGCTATTCGGTTGCGGTCGCCGAAAACGGTGCGCTGGCAGTGGCGAAATTCGCCGAATGGTCGCCCGACCTGATCCTGATGGATATCGAAATGCCGGTGATGAACGGTTTCGAGGCGACCGCGCGCATCCGGGCAATCGAGGCAACGCAGGACTGGGCATGGACACCCATCCTCTTTCTGACCGCTTCCGACACGCAGGAAAACCTGATCACGGCGATCGAGGCCGGCGGCGACGACTTCATGGCCAAATCCGTGCCCGA
The DNA here is from genome assembly GCA_036567405.1 of Methyloversatilis sp. Lineage (GTDB taxonomy): Bacteria > Pseudomonadota > Gammaproteobacteria > Burkholderiales > Rhodocyclaceae > Methyloversatilis. The sequence continues at coordinate 2,411 of DATCUL010000527.1, forward strand.
AGCGGTGTTGCAGGCGAAGATGAAGGCGATGGCGCGGATCGCCGCCCTGCGTTCGCGCCTGTCGCAGGCCAACCGGATGCTGAAGGAACAGGCCAGCCGCGACGGTCTGACCGGGCTGTGCAATCGCCGCTACATGGACCTGACGCTGGACATGGCCTGGTCGGAGGCGGCGCGCAGCGGCGCGTCATTCGCCTTGCTGATGCTTGATATCGACCACTTCAAGAAATACAACGACCACTACGGCCATCTGGCCGGCGACGACTGCCTGCGGGCCGTGGCCGGTGCGGTGCGCACCGTTGTCGAGGCGTTCAGTTCGGACGGTCACGCGAAGG
>DATCUL010000528.1:0-7167 GCA_036567405.1 Methyloversatilis sp.
CACCGCGCCACGCCCGAGCATGACGTCGGCCAGCCCGCTCTCGGCGCGGCAGCGCAGGTAATCGTCCACCGCCCATATCTCGCCGTTGGCGACCACCGGCACCGGCACCGCTTCGGCGATGCGCGCGATCCACGGCCAGTGCGCAGGCGGCCGGTAACCGTCCTGCTTCGTGCGGGCATGCACCACGATCATCTGCGCACCGCCATCGGCCAGCGCCTGCGCCGCCTCGATCGCGCGCGAAGTGTCGCGCACACCGAGCCTCATCTTGGCGGTGAAGGGCACGCGCCCGGCCACCGCACGACCGACCGCGGACGCGATGTCATGCAGCAGTTCGGGTTCGTCGAGCAGCACCGCTCCGCCGCGGTGGCGGTTCACGGTTGGCGCCGGACAGCCGAAATTCAGATCGATGCCGGCCGGGTCGAGCTGCGCCAGTTCATGCGCGTTGTCAGCCAGACAGGCCGGATCGGACCCGAGCAACTGCACGCGCACCGGCACGCCGGCCGACGTGCGGGACGCATTCAGCAGTTCCGGCGCGACGCGGGTGTAACAGCGCGCCGGCAGCACGGTGCCGGTCACGCGCACGAATTCGGTCACGCACCAGTCGTAGCGTGCCGCCTGCGTGACGACCGCACGCAGGCGTGCGTCGAGCAGGCCTTCCATCGGGGCCAGCAGCAGACGGGGAAGATCGGGGGAAACAGCGGACATACCTGGGTCGCGGACAGGGACGATGCGCGATTATCGCCGCATGGCGTCACGCGCGGCGGCCTGTCGAACAGCCCCGGGCCACAGCAGAACCGACGACCCGCACCTGCCGCCGATCAACGACCACATCGCGACCATGGGTCGCTCCCACAAAACCGCTACGCCCCCTGCAGGAGCGAGCCATGCTCGCGATTCCCGACGCCAAAGCCGCGCCGGCCGATGATCGACATCCGCATCGCGACCGCGGATCGCTCCCATAAAACCGCGACGCCCCCCCTTGGCCCGCCATCGCGGGCCGGGGGAAGCACCTCAGTTCGGCTTGCGGAAGCTGAAGTGGCCGCCGGCATCCAGATCGACCACGACCACGTCCTTCGGCCCGAAAGTGCCGTCGAGGATGCGCCGCGACAGCGGGTTCTCGATGTGCTCCTGGATCGCGCGCTTCAGCGGGCGGGCACCGAACACCGGATCGAAGCCGGCCTTGCCGAGTTCGCCCAGCGCGGCGTCCGACACCTGCAGACCCATGTCGAGCTTGGCCAGCCGCTTTTCCAGATAGCCCAGCTGTATCTTCGCGATGGCCTGGATGTTGCGCTCGTCCAGCGCGTGGAACACCACCACCTCGTCAATGCGGTTGATGAATTCCGGCCGGAAGAAGGTTTTCACCTCGCCCATCACCGCCAGCTTGACCACGCCGTAATCCGAGCCCGCCATCTGCTGGATCATCTGGCTGCCCAGATTGCTGGTCATCACGATCACCGTGTTCTTGAAATCGACCGTGCGGCCCTGACCGTCGGTCATGCGTCCGTCGTCGAGCACCTGCAGCAGCACGTTGAACACGTCCGGATGCGCCTTCTCGACCTCGTCGAACAGGATGACGCTGTAAGGCTTGCGCCGCACCGCTTCCGTCAGGTAGCCGCCCTCGTCATAGCCGACATAGCCCGGCGGCGCACCGATCAGGCGGCTGACCGAATGCTTCTCCATGAATTCGCTCATGTCGATGCGGATCAGGTGCTCTTCCGAATCGAACAGGAATTCGGCCAGCGTCTTGCACAGTTCGGTCTTGCCCACACCCGTCGGGCCGAGGAACAGGAAGCTGCCGTACGGGCGGTTCTCGTCGCCCAGCCCGGCACGCGAGCGACGGATCGCGTCGGACACCAGACGCACCGCCTCGTCCTGGCCGATCACGCGCTGGTGCAGCCGGTCCTCCATCTTCAGCAGCTTGTCGCGCTCGCCCTGCATCATCTTGCTGACCGGAATGCCGGTCGCGCGCGACACCACCTCGGCGATTTCCTCGGCGCCGACTTCGGTGCGCAACAGCTTGTTGGCCGGCTTCGCGGCGCCGCTCTTCTCGGCCTGCTTCAGCTGTGCCTCGAGTTGCGGCAGCTTGCCGTACTGCAGTTCGGCAAGCTTGTCGAACTGGCCCTTGCGCTGCAGATCGGCCATCTGCGCACGCAGCCGGTCGATTTCTTCCTTGATGTGCGCCGAGCCCTGCACCTGCGCCTTCTCGGCTTTCCAGATCTCCTCGAGGTCGTTGTACTCGCGCGCCAGCCGGGCGATTTCCTCCTCGATCAGCGCGAAGCGCTTCTGCGAAGCCTCATCGGTTTCCTTGCGCATCGCCTCGCGTTCGATCTTCAGCTGGATCAGGCGACGGTCGAGCCTGTCCATCGACTCCGGCTTGGAATCGATTTCCATCTTGATGCGCGCAGCCGCCTCGTCGATGAGGTCGATGGCCTTGTCCGGCAGGAAGCGGTCGGTGATGTAGCGATGGCTCAGTTCGGCCGCCGCCACGATGGCCGGGTCGGTGATATCGACGCCGTGGTGCAGTTCGTACTTCTCCTGCAGGCCGCGCAGGATGGCGATGGTCGCCTCGACGCTCGGCTCGTCCACCAGCACTTTCTGGAAGCGGCGCTCGAGCGCGGCGTCCTTCTCGATGTACTTGCGGTATTCGTCCAGCGTGGTGGCGCCGATGCAGTGCAGTTCGCCTCGCGCCAGCGCCGGCTTCAGCATGTTGCCGGCATCGATCGCGCCTTCGGCCTTGCCGGCACCGACCATGGTGTGGATCTCGTCGATGAACAGGATGATGCGGCCTTCATCCTTGGCCACCTCGTTCAGCACCGACTTCAGCCGTTCCTCGAACTCGCCACGGTACTTGGCGCCGGCCAGCAGGCCGGCCATGTCGAGCACCAGCACGCGCTTGCCCTTCAGCGTTTCCGGCACTTCCTCATTGACGATGCGCTGCGCCAGCCCCTCGACGATGGCGGTCTTGCCGACGCCGGGTTCGCCGATCAGCACCGGATTGTTCTTGGTGCGGCGCTGCAGTATCTGGATCGCACGGCGGATTTCGTCGTCGCGGCCGATCACCGGATCGAGCTTGCCCTGCGCCGCGCGCTCGGTCAGGTCGATGCAATACTTCTTCAGCGCTTCGCGTGCGCCTTCGGCTTCGGCCGAACCGACCGACGAGCCGCCGCGCACCTGCTCGACCGCCTTTTCCAGCGCGCCGCGGTCCAGCCCGGCCTGCTTCAGCAGACGGCCCAGATCGCCCTTGTCGCCGGTGGCGGCCAGCAGGAACATTTCCGACGCGATGAACTGGTCGCCGCGCTTCTGCGCCTCGCGGTCCGCCAGGTTCAGCAGATTGGTCAGGTCGCGTCCGATCTGCACCTCGCCACCATGGCCTTCCACCGTCGCGATGCGCGACAGCGACTCGTCGAGCGCCTTCTTCAGCGGTGCCGCGTTGACCCCCGCGCGCTGCAGCAGCGACACGGTGCCGCCGTCATCCTGATTGAGCAGCGCCAGCATCAGGTGAGCAGGCTCGATGTACTGGTGGTCGCGACCGACCGCCAGACTCTGGGCGTCGGCGAGGGCCTGCTGGAACTTGGTGGTGAGCTTGTCGAAACGCATGAATGCCTCCGTAGATTTCGTCTGCACGCTATCTGGGGCGAACCATCCGCTTTTCAATCACCGGCCGCTTGATCCCGATCAAATCGCGTGTCTCAGCCGCCGGCAGGTCCGGTAAAGTGGCGGCGTCTCACACTGCACGCACCGCATGTCCGCTCCTTCTCCGTCCGTCAGCAAGATCGTGAGTGCCGCCGAGGCGGTGGCGCGCATCCGCGACGGCGCAACGGTGGCGACCAGCGGCTTCGTCGGCACCGGCTTTGCCGAACACATCGCCGTCGCAGCCGAACAGCGCTTCATCGACACCGGCCATCCACGCGACCTCGCGCTGGTCTATGCCGCCGGTCAGGGTGACGGCCATTCGCGCGGACTCAACCACTTCGGCCATGAAGGCATGGTCAGACGCGTGGTCGGCGGCCACTGGGGCCTGGTGCCCCGGCTGCAGGCGCTGGCCGTGGCCAACCGCATAGAGGCCTGGAACCTGCCGCAGGGCGTCATATCGCAGCTGTTCCGCGACATCGCGGCGCATCGCCCCGGACAGCTGACGCGGGTCGGACTGGACACCTTCGTCGACCCGCTGCATGGCGGCGGCCGCATCAATGCGATCAGCACCGACGATCTGGTCACCCGCATGCGCATCGATGGCGAGGACTTCCTTTTCTACAAGGCCTTTCCGGTCGATGTCGCCATCGTTCGCGGCACCACGGCCGACACCGACGGCAACGTGACGATGGAACGCGAGGCACTGACGCAGGAAGCGCTGGCCGTTGCGATGGCCGCGCACAACAGCGGCGGACTGGTCATCGTGCAGGTCGAGCGCATCGCCGCGCGCGGCTCGCTGCATCCGCGCCAGGTCAAGATTCCCGGCGTGATGGTCGACTGCATCGTGGTGGCGCCGCCGGAACACCACATGCAGACCTTCGCCTCGCAGTACAACCCGGCCTACTCGGGTGAAGTGCGCCTGCCGCCCGACGCGCACGACGCGATGCCGCTGGACGTGCGCAAGGTGATTGCACGACGCGCCGCGCTCGAGCTGCACGCCGGCGACGTGGTCAACCTGGGCATAGGCATGCCCGAAGGCGTGGCGTCGGTGGTGGCCGAGGAAGGCCTGATCGACGAGGTCACGCTGACCGCCGAACCGGGCGTGATCGGCGGCAGACCGGCCGGCGGGCTGGATTTCGGTGCCGCGGTGAATACCCAGGCGGTGATAGACCAGCCCTACCAGTTCGATTTCTACGATGGCGGCGGTCTGGATGTCGCCGTACTCGGCCTGGCCCAGGCCGATGCCGACGGCAACCTGAACGTGTCGCGCTTCGGCACGCGGCTGGCCGGTGCCGGCGGCTTCATCAACATTTCGCAGAACGCGCGCAGGCTGATGTTCGTCGGCAGTTTCACTGCCGGCGAGGCCGACATCCGGGTCGCTGGCGGCGCCTTGCGCATCGCGCGCGACGGCAGTGCGAACAAGTTCGTGCAGGCGGTCGAACACCGCACCTTCAGCGGCCGCGAAGCACGCCGCCGCGGTCAGCAGGTCCTGTACGTCACCGAGCGCTGCGTGTTCCGGCTGGTCGACGACGGTCTCGAACTGATCGAGATCGCGCCCGGCATCGACCTCGACCGCGATGTGCTGGCGCGCATGGACTTCGCGCCGCGCATTTCCGATTCGCTGTCGACGATGAATCCGTGCATATTTGCCGACAGCAGCATGGCGCTGGCGGCCCGGTGGCGGCAGAATCCGTGACAGCCGCCAGAACAGATCCGTCCGTATTCCCCACCGAGGAGCGTTGCGATGACCAAGCCCGAGCAGATGTCCGAATTGCAGAAGAAAAACATCGAGGCAGCGATGCGTCTGGCGCAGCTGTCGATGGACAACTCGCAGCGTATCATGCAGCTGCAGGTCAATACGGCACGCGAACTGTTCGACGAGAGTGTCGCCAACGCGCGGGCGCTCGCCGAGGTGCGCGAACCGGCCAATCAGGTCGAACTGCGCGCCCAGCTGGCCCGTTCGACCACTGAAAAGATGCTCGGCTGTGCCCGCCAGATTGCGGAAATCACCTCGCAGACTCAGGCCGAATTCGGCCGTCTGGTCAGCGAGCAGCTCAACAGCGGCGGCACCGACCTGATGGACAGCCTGCGCCAGTTGCTCGCCGGCATGCCGATCAGCAGCAAGCAGTCGGTGGGATCGATGCAGGAAGCGATGGACAAGGCGCGCGGCGCCTATGAACAGATCAGCCTGCTGGCACGCAATGCCTTCCAGCAGTTCAGCACCCAGGCACAGGCCAAGGCGGCCCCGGCCACCGAAAAGACCGCGGCACCGGTGAAGAAGCCGGCCGCGGAGGCCGCTGCACCGGCAGCCAGGCCTGCCACCAAGCCCGCGACGAAACCCACCGCCAAACCGGCAGCAAAGGCTGAAACAAAGCCGACAGCCAAAGCCGCCGCGAAGAAGGCAACGTCGAAAGCCGCACCGAAGACGGCGCCCAAGCCGGCACCGGCTGCGACCAAGACCGCGGCGAAACCGGCTGCCAAGCCGGCGGCGGCACGCCCGAAGAAGACATCCTGATCATGACCCTGCCGCACGGCAGGGCCGACAAGGCAAAGGGCCCCGGTGGCTATGCCACCGGGGCCCTTTCCGTCTGCTGCATCCGGCTTGCGCCGGATGCGTCCTGGCGTATTACTTGCCCAGACCCTTGAACGAGTTCATCGCGGCCTGACCGGCTTCGGTCGCGAACGCGGTGAAAGCCTCGCCCTGCGCCTTCAGCAGCTTGAACAGGTTGGCGTTGGCGTCGAGGTTGAAGCGGATCAGCTCTTCCGGCGACTTCAGGGCTGCGGCCTTCTTGGACTCGGCCTGGAAGAAGGCCATCAGCTCTTCGCCGGACTTCTTCTGCAGTTCGATGGACTTGGCGATCGTCTGCGCCTGGATGTTCATCAGGGACTGGACGGCTTCGATCGGGTTCGGGAATTCGGGCTTCGTGGTCATGGTCGGTCTCCGTGGGTTATGCTGCAGTGCACAATAACTACACCATACGCCATTGACGCACGATGTCAATGGTTATTTTCAACCTTGCCAAACCTGTCGCATCCCGGCCGATGACCGGTCAGGGCATCGCGCTCAGCCCTTCCCAGCCCCCGCCGACTGCCTTGTTCAGCAGCGCACTGGCCGAAAACTGGCGGCCACGCAGTTGGGCCAGACCGCGCTCGTTGTCCAGCGCCACCGTCTGTGCCGTGATCACCTCAGTGTAGCTGGCCGTGCCGGCGCGGTAACGGTTCAGTGCCAGAACTTCCGCCTCGCGCGCCGCATCAAGCGCCTGGGCACGCAGCGTCGCCTCGTCTTCGAGCAGTCGCAGCGCGCTGAGGTTGTCCTCGACTTCCTGCAGCGCACCGAGCACCGTCTGGCGGTACTGCGCCACCGTGATGTCGTGCGCCGCCCGCGCCGACTCGATCTGCGCGTCGCGGCGTCCGCCGTCGAACACCGCCTGCGCGGCCGAGGCGCCGAGCGACCAGACGAGTGCCGGCGCCGAGAACCACTTGGACAGGCTGTTGCCGGCGTAGCCGCTCGATGCCGACAGCGTGAGCGACGGG
>DATCUL010000529.1:0-6385 GCA_036567405.1 Methyloversatilis sp.
ATCGGTCGCCTTCCGCGACTGGAACGACGAACTGCGCGTAGTGTGCGGCGACCTGCACTGGCCGCAGGTGGTCTGAGACCCGCTGCGTCCGGGTGCGCATCTGGCGCCCGGACATATGCCTGCCCCCCCTGCCTCCGTCAGCCCGTACCGGAGCGCCTGCGCAGCCGCGACAGCACGCCGTCGCCACGCGGCAGCCGCATCAGCAGATAGACCGCCGGCACGACGAACATCGACAGCAGCGGCGCGGTCAGCATGCCGCCCACCATCGGCGCGGCGATCCGCTGCATCACCTCCGAGCCGGTGCCGGCACCCCACATGATGGGCAGCAGGCCGGCCAGGATCACCGCCACCGTCATCGCCTTGGGCCGCACACGCAGAACCGCGCCGTCGCGGATGGCTTCGATCAGGTCCTCGCGGCTGCCCCTGCCCTGCGCGATGCGATCGTCCCAGGCGTGCTTCAGATACAGCAGCATGATCACGCCGAACTCGGCCGACACGCCGGCCAGCGCGATGAAGCCGACCGCGCCGGCCACCGACAGGTTGTGTCCGAGCGCGTACAGCAGCCAGATGCCGCCGACCAGCGCGAACGGCAGTGTCGCCATGATCAGCAGCGCCTCGTCGACACGCCGGAAGGTCAGATAGAGCAGCACGAAGATGATCAGCAGCGTAAACGGCAGCACCACCCTGAGCCGGGCGGCGGCACGCTCCAGATATTCGAACTGCCCCGACCACGAGACCGAATAGCCGGGCGGCAGCACCACCTTGTCGTCGACCGCGCGCTGCATGTCGCGCACCGCGCTGCCGAGGTCGCGGCCGCGGATGTCCACATACACCCAGCCCGACAGACGGGCGTTCTCGCTGCGCAGCATCGGCGGCCCGTCGGTGATGCGTATGCTCGCCACGTCGCCCAGCACCAGACGCGCCCCGCGCTCGCTGACGATGGGCAGGTTGCGCAGCCGCTCCGGCGAGTCGCGCAGCTCGCGCGGGTAGCGCACATTGATCGGGAAGCGCTGCAGCCCCTCGACCGTCTCGCCGACGTTGTCGCCACCGACGGCCGTCGCGATGACTGCCTGCACGTCGGCGATGTTCATGCCGAAGCGCGCCGCCGCGTCGCGGTCGATGTCGATGTCCACATAGCGGCCGCCGGTCAGCCGTTCCGCCAGCGCGCTGCTGACGCCCGGCACCGTCCTGAGCACGCGTTCGATGTCGCCGGTCAGGCGGTCCAGCACTGCGGTGTCGGTCCCGGAGACCTTCACGCCGACCGGACTCTTGATGCCGGTGGCCAGCATGTCGATGCGGTTGCGGATCGGCGGCACCCAGATGTTGGCCAGGCCGGGCACCTTGACGATGCGGTCCAGTTCCTCGACCAGCTTGTCCTGCGTCATGCCGGGCCGCCACTGGGCCTGCGGCTTGAACCGGATGGTTGTCTCGAACATTTCCAGCGGCGCCGGATCGGTCGCCGTCTCCGCACGCCCCGCCTTGCCATAGACGCCGGCCACTTCCGGCACCGTGCGGATCAGCCGGTCGGTCTGCTGCAGCAGTTCGGCCGCCTTGGCGGCCGACAGCCCGGGCAGCGCCGACGGCATGTAGAGCAGATCGCCCTCGTCCAGCCGCGGCATGAATTCGCTGCCGATGTGCTGCAACGGCCACAGGCTCAGCCCCAGCGCGACACCGGCGGCCAGCAGCGTGAGCCGCGGCGCACGCAGCACCGCATCGAGCAGCGGCCGGTACAGCGCGATCAGCAGGCGGTTGAGCGGATTGCGCTGCTCGTCCGGAATGCGGCCGCGTATCAGGCAGCCCATCAGCACCGGAATCAGCGTCACCGACAGGCCGGCCGCTGCGGCCATGGCGTAGGTCTTGGTGAAGGCCAGCGGCGAGAAAAGCCGCCCCTCCTGCGCCTCCAGCGTGAATACCGGAATGAAGGACAGCGTGATGATCAGCAGCGAGAAGAACAGCGCCGGCCCGACCTCGGCTGCCGCATCGCCGATCACACGCCAGCGCGCCTCGCCTTCCAGCGTCTCGCCCGGATGGTCGCGACTCCAGTGCTCGAGGTGCTTGTGCGCGTTCTCTATCATCACCACCGCCGCGTCCACCATGGCGCCGATGGCGATCGCGATGCCGCCGAGCGACATGATGTTGGCGTTCACACCCTGGTGCTGCATGACGATGAAGGCCGCCAGGATGCCCAGCGGCAGCGACACGATGGCGACGAAGGCCGAGCGCAGGTGGAACAGGAATATGACGCACACGACGGCGACGACGATGAATTCCTCGAGCAGCTTGTGACCGAGGTTGTCGACCGCGCGCTCGATCAGCCCTGACCGGTCGTAGGTCGGCACGATCTCGACGCCCCTGGGCAGGCTGGCCTGCAGCTGCTGCAGCTTCGTCTTGACCGCCGCGATGGTCTGCAGCGCGTTGCGGCCGGACCGCATCACGATGACGCCGCCGACCGCCTCGCCCTCGCCATCGAGCTCGCCGATCCCGCGGCGCATCTCGGGGCCGGTCTGGATGTGCGCCACGTCGCCCAGCCGCACCGACACGCCGGCGTCGGTGACGGTCAGCGGAATCCTGCGGAAGTCGTCGAGCGTCTGCAGATAGCCCGACGCACGCACCATGTATTCGGCTTCACCCATTTCGAGTACCGCGCCACCGCTTTCCTGGTTGGCGTTACGGATCGCCTCGACCACGCGGCTCTGCGGAAGGGCGTAGGTGGCCAGCCGGTCAGGGTCGAGCAGCACCTGGTACTGGCGCACCATGCCGCCGATCGACGCCACTTCGGCCACGTCCGGCACGGTCTTCAGTTCGTACTTCAGGAACCAGTCCTGCAGCGCGCGCAGCTGCGCAATGTCGAGGCTGCCGCTGCGGTCCACCAGCGCGTACTGGAAGATCCAGCCGACGCCGGTCGCATCCGGTCCGAGCGCTGTCCGGGCCGCGGGCGGCAGCCGCGACTGCACCTGATTGAGGTACTCGAGCACGCGAGAGCGCGCCCAGTACGGATCGGTGCCGTCCTCGAACAGCACATAGACGAAGGAATCGCCGAAGAAGGAATAGCCGCGCACCGTCTTCGCGCCCGGCACCGACAGCATGGTGGTGGTCAGCGGATAGGTGACCTGGTTCTCGACGATGCGCGGCGCCTGGCCGGCCCAGGTGGTGCGGATGATGACCTGCACGTCGGACAGGTCGGGCAGCGCGTCCAGCGGCGTCCGCGACAGCGCATGCGCCCCCCAGGCACCGAGCGCGACGGTCGCCAGCAGCACCAGAAAGCGGTTGGCGATCGACCAGCGGATGAGGTGGGCGATCATGGCCGGCTCCCGGCGTGCGAGTCGTGGCTCCCCGAATGTGCCTCATGCCCCCCCGAAGGCGTGTCATCCGTCAGCGCCGCACCGGCGCCTTCGTTCAGCCGCGCTTCGACGCCTTTCAGGCTGGCTTCAGAATCGATCAGGAACTGCGACGACACGACCACGCGCTGGCCGGCATGCAGTCCGCGCCTGATTTCGGTCCGGTCGCCGCTGTCGATGCCGGCCTCGACCTCGACCGGCCGGAAATGTCCGTCGTCCTCGGCCAGCATGACGAGTACCCGCCGCCCGGTGCGGATCAGCGCTTCGCTCGGCACCAGCAGCACCGGCGCCGCGGGCGGACCGGCAAAGCGCATCTGCACCGACATGCCGGGCATCAGCCGTCCGCCCGGATTCGCAAGTTCGAGCCGCACCTTCACCGTTCGCGTGGCCGGATCGACCTCGGGCAGGACGGCCTGCACCGTGCCATCGAACACCACGCCGGGCGCGGCCGGCGTGGTCGCCCGCACCCGGCTGCCGATACGCAGCGGCGCGACCTGACTTTCCGGTACGGCGGCGTCGGCCCACACGGTGCCCAGACCGTTGATGCGCAACAGCGTGGCACCCGGCATCACGGTCATGCCCTCGCGCACCGCCAGCTCGGTGACGACGCCGGCGATCGGCGCGGCCAGCACGATGCGCGGCTGTATCCGGCCGCCCTGCTCGACCTGCGCGATCTGCGCCTCGCTCATGCCGACCAGACGCATGCGCTGGCGCGCGGCGTCGATCAGCGGTGCCATGTCGGTGCCGCCCATGCGCCGCACCGACAGGAATTCCTCCTGCGCAGCAACCCAGTCGGGCACATGCAGCTCGGCCAGCGCCTGTCCCCGGGACACGCGGTCCAGCGTGGCGCGCACCTGCAGCCGCTCGACATAGCCGGGCGTGCGCACCTGAACGACCGCCTGATCGCGTTCATTGAAGGCGATGCTGCCGGTGGCGGTGATTTCGGGCGACAGCGTGCCTTCGACCACCTCCGCGGTGCGCAGCCCGAGGTTCTGCCGGACGCGCGGACTGACCGCGACTGTGCCAGCATCGTCGGCGCCTTCGGCAGCGTCGGCGTAGACCGGAGACAGCATCATGTCCATGAAGGGCGACTTGCCCGGCTGGTCGAACTTGTTGCCGGGCACCATCGGGTCCTGGTAGTACAGGATTTTCCGGCCGTTGCGCGGATCGACGTCACCCGCCCGGAGTCCGGTCGCCATGTGACGCCGGGTGGCGTCCTCGCCGGTTTCGTTGACAGGAGGTTCTTCCTTCTGCGGCGTGGCGGGTGCGGCGGCGACCGGCGCCGCCTTCATGCCGGCGTCCATTCCGGCCCGGAACAAGCCGTAGCCGGCCGCACCGAGCACGCCGGCCGCGATCAGGCCGGCCACCAAGGTATTGATCTTCATGTTCATTTCTCCGTGAAGACCGAAGCGTGGCCCGGTGCCTGTCCGGCCTGGCCGTCCGGCAGCAGGAAGTTGAGCTGCACCCACAGCACCGCGGTTTCCAGTTCGAGCCGGAGCCGCTCCATGCGCACGTCGATTTCCGCACGGCGCGCCTCCAGCACGGCGTCCAGAGGACCGCCGCCGCCGCGGTAGGCGGCCAGCGCCGCCTTGCTGCGTTCGGCGGCCAGCGGCTGCAGCGTGGCGTCGTAATGCGCCAGGCGGTCGCGGTTGCCCTGCCAGGCCTGCAGCCAGCCCAGCGTTTCGGCCAGACGCTCGCGCAGTACTTCCTCGCGCTCCGCCTGCACCTGTTCGACACCGGCCAGCCGGGCCGCCAGTTCGCGGTCCTGCCGGTTCTTCTGGTCGAACTGCAGCGGGATCGAAAAGTTGATCGACACCATGTCGTCGTAGTTCGGGCCACGCTTGCTGTACATCAGCTCGGCGCTCCAATCGGCGCTCCGGCCGGCCAGCGCGATTTCGGCATCGGCGCGCGCAACCGCTTCCTGGCTGCGCATCAGCGCGATCTGCGGGTGCTGCAACAGCTGGCTGCCGAGCGCTGCCGGATCGAGCTTCAGCGCGGACATGACCGGCGGTTCGCCCAGCGCCAGCGCGGCACCGTCGCCGACCCAGCGTGCCAGCCGCGTTCTGGCGACGGAGAGCTGCCTCTGCGTCTGGCGGATGCGGTCGTCGATCTGTGCCAGCGCCGAACGCGCAGCGAACACGTCGGCCTGCGATCCGCGTCCGCTGCGGTAGGCGGCATCGGCCGCCTCGACCTGCAGCGCGGTCTCGGCGCGTTGCGCCTGCAGCACCTCGAGCGTGCGCTCCTCGTAGTGGCGTTCCAGCCAGGCGGTCGCGGTATCGCGCTGCAGGTTGATGACCGCCAGCGCACGGCCGCTTTCGGCCAGCTCGGCTTCGCGGTCGTAGCGGGCGGCACGCGCGCGCCGCTTGTCGGCACCGGTGAATTCCTGCATCACGCCGATCGAGCGCATGGTCATGAAGTCGCCGGTCAGGCTGAAACTGTCCCGGCCCTCGATCGGCAGGTTGTTGACGCCGCCCTTCAGCACCGGATCCGGCAACTGCGCGGCGGCAACCGACATTTCTCGCGCCGCCCGCGCGGCGGCGTCCTGGGCGGCCGGCTGGCGCGAACGCTGTTCGGCCAGCCTGAGCGCCTGTTCGAAACCCAGCACGTCACCCGCCGCGAACACGCCGCCGGACAGTGCGGGCCCGAGCGCCAGCAGCAACACCGCCGCACGCATGCCGGCGGACAGGGTTTCGGGCAATTTCTGCATGCCGCACGTGCTGCGGCCAGGGAATGAAAACAACATGACTGTCTCCGGACTGATCTCTGCAGACCCTGCGTTCGCCCGACGCGGACGGCAAGAAGCCGCCACCGGGGCGCGCAGGCGATGCGCCGGTTACGACTTTTCGATCGTGACCGGCGGCGTCAGCGGCGTATCAGATGCGGAAGCAGCAATGAAGGATGCTGTGCGGTGGCGGACCCGCCACCGGGAGAACGTGCGAAACCGGCGAGCGTTCGACGCGACTCGCGGGTTCCGGAATCGCCACCACATAGAGGCTGTTCAGCACGGCGACCGGCAGTACCGGCGACCAGGTCTGATCGCTCTGCTG
>DATCUL010000530.1:0-6288 GCA_036567405.1 Methyloversatilis sp.
GCGCGACACGAGCTGCCAGGTCCAGCCGCCGGGTGCGGCGCCGAGATCGACCGCGGTCATGCCGGGCTTGAGCAGCCGTTCCTGCTCGTCTTCGGTCAGCAGCGAGTGAAAGGCCTCTGCCAGCTTCAGTGTCGATCGGGACGGTGCTTCGCGCGGCATGCGCAGGCGCGGGATGCCGCCCGCCCATTCGCAGCGCCGGCCTGGCCATGACAGGGCGACGATGGCACGGTCCGCCGCAGTGAAGAACACGTGCAGGCGCGGTGCCGTGCGGTCATCGGTGAACGCACCGGCATCCTCGAGCGCCTGACCCAGATGGCCTTCGAGCTTGCGACTCAGCCCGGACAGGGATTTGACCTTGTCGCTGTCCGGCGTCTCGATCAGGAAGTCGACGTAGGCGGGGGCCAGCTGCAGCGCGGCTTCGACCACCGGCGTCACGCGGTCGCGCATCGACATGCCCTCGACCGTGGCGCCGGCCCACAGCAGCTGGCGGGCGAATACCAGATCCTGCCAGCGCAGCACGCGCGACAGCGCGCCCAGCGCCCGCGTGTCGGCGAAAGCCTGCACGAAGCCGCTGTCAGCTTCGGCCTTCACTTCGACCACATGGCCCGCTTCACCGCAGCGGTCGGAGATTTCCTGCGCGCATTCGCGTTCGAAGCCGGCGCGGCAATACAGCAGCAGACCGTGGGGATTTGTTTTCAAGGTGTTTCCGATCAGGGTGAATCAGCGTCCGGCAAACCGGTCTGTGGTACATGTCGTCCTTTGGACGAGCCGGAACGGCGAATGGACAGTGCAAAGCATATCGCGCGGCGCCCGCTCGGGCGATCGACACTGGAAGTCCCGGCCATCGGGCTGGGAACGATGACCTTCGGTCAGCAGGTCGATGAACGCGCGGCGCACGCCATCATGGACGAGGCATTCGACGCCGGCATCGATTTCCTCGACGCGGCCGAAATGTACCCGGTCCCGGCGCGCGCGGAAACCTTTGGCGATACCGAGCGCATCGTCGGCAGCTGGCTGGCGCGCAGGCCGCGCGAATCGGTCGTCATCGCGACCAAGGTCGCCGGACCGGCGCGCGGCATCGAGTGGATACGCGGCGGTCCGCTGGCGCTGGATGAAGCCAACATCCGCGCGGCGGTCGAAGGTTCGTTGCGCCGCCTGGGCACCGACTACATCGATCTCTATCAGATCCACTGGCCGGCGCGCAACGTGCCGATGTTCGGCCAGTACGAATACGACCCCGGCGCCGAACGCGCGGCCGAATCATTGCGCAGCCAGCTTGAAGTGCTGGCGCGGCTGATCGGGGAAGGCAAGGTGCGTCATGTCGGCGTGTCGAACGAAACGCCGTGGGGCCTGATGACCTGTCTGCGCCTGGCCGACGAAGGCCTGCCGCGCGTGGTGAGCATCCAGAACGCCTATCACCTGATGAACCGCAGCTTCGACAGCGGGCTGTCCGAGGTGTGCGCACGCGAACAGGTGTCGCTGCTCGCGTACTCGCCGCTGGCTTTCGGTCACCTGAGCGGCAAATACGCGGATCGCGCGGACGCGCCCGGCCGGATCAATGAATTTCCGCATTTCGGGCAACGCTACGCCAAGGAAAATGTGGCGCCGGCCTCGCGCGCCTACGCCATGCTGGCGCGCGAATACGGGCTGTCGCCAGCGCGGATGGCGCTGGCCTTCTGCTACCGGCGTCGCACGGTCGCGAGCACGCTGATAGGGGTGACGTCGGTGGCCCAGTTGCGCGAAAATATAGTGGCGTGGTCGGTATCGCTGCCGGCGGAACTGACCGAAGCCATCGATGCGATGCATCTGCGCTACACCAACCCGGCCCCATGACCGGGTACACCAGAACAATGCAGCCAGCCTGCACACAGGAGACCACCGGATGTTGATCAAGCCGTTAGCCGCACTCGTTGCGGCCAGCGTCATGCTGTTGCCGATGGCGGCGTCAGCCGCTGCAGAATCGAAGAAGGCCGACCCCGCGAAGTCGGTCAAGTCCGCAGTCAAGGCGTCGGCCAGGTCTGCGACCAAGGTTGCCGCCGCACCGGTACTTCCGGACGTCGAACTGGAGCACGGTCTGGACGAGACGACTGCTCAGGCGCTGCAGGCGCTGGTCGACGAATTCAACGCCAGTGGCGCAGCCAAGCAGAAAATCGTGCTGAGCACCCGCAAGCCGGATGACGGTGCCGACGGCGGCAAGCCGCCGGCGATGGTCGTGCTCGACGACGATACGCGCCAGCGCTTCCTCGACGGCAAGCAGCGCTACACGCCGTTGTACCAGGTCATGGCCAGCGCAAAGGAAAAGTTCCCGTCGCTGCCGATTCCGGCGCCGATGCCGCCCTACCTGAATGGCGACAAGGGCCGGCTGAATGCACTGCCCATCGGCCTGACCACGCCGGTCATGTTCTACAACAAGGACGCCTTCGAGCACGTCGGTCTGGACCCGGCAGCGCCGCCGACCCACTGGTTCACGCTGCAGGCGGCACTGGGCACGCTGCGCGACGGCGGCTATGCCTGCCCCTACACCAGCGCGCGTCCGGCGCTGATCCACCTGGATAACCTGAGCGCGCTGCACAACGAGCCGTTCGCGCGCAAGAGCGGCAAGACCGGCGAAGTGCTGGCGATCAACGGGCTGGTGCAGGTCAAGCATCTGGCGCTGATGTCGTCCTGGTACAAGAGCCGCTACCTGCATCTGTTCGGCAACGGCGACGAAGCGGTGCCGATGTTCTCCGGCGGCCAGTGCCAGGTGCTGACTGCCCGTTCGTCGGCCTGGCCGCAGATCAGGCGCGATGCCAAGTTCAACATCGGCGTCGCCGCACTGCCTTTCCACGACGACATCCGCGACGCACCGCGCCACACGCTGGCCGACGGCGCCAGTCTGTGGGTCACCACCGGACGCAGCAGCACCGAAACGCAGACCATAGGCCGCTTCGTCACCTTCCTGCTGGATCCGGACCGGCAGGCGAAGTGGGCGCTCGCCACGGGCTTCATTCCGCTGAACCGTGCGGGCATGGTGGCGGTCAGCCCGGTCGATGCGCCGACGGTCGACGGTGTCGTGCGGGTGGCGCTGCGCCAGCTGTCGGGTCGGCCCGGCGTCGTCGAGTCGCAGGTCAGCCGGGCGGCCAGCAATCCGCGCGTGCTGTCGCTGCTCGACAAGGAACTGGAAGAGCTGTGGGGCAACCGCATGCCGGCCAAGGAAGTTCTCGACAACGCGGTCCAGAAAGCCGGCTCATGTGTGGCGTCGACCAACTTGTCCTGCTGATGCGCACGGCGAAGGACGACGCAACGGTGCGCGAGCCCTTGCGTCGCCTGCTGGCGCTCGACGACGCGGCGCGCGTCAAGGCGATCGAACGCTGGGTGCGTGACGGCGTGGCGGCCGGGTCATCGGTCGAGCTGATGTCGGCGATCGCCTGGCTGACCGATGACGACATCGCCCGGCAGGCGAAGGAACTGCTGGACCAGCAATGACTTCCAGGCCGGCGCCGTGGCCAGATCGGTGGCCTTATCCGCGGTGGATCGCGCATCGCGGCGGCGGATCGTCCGCACCGGAAAACACGCTGGCCGCGATGCGCGCCGGTGCGGCCGCCGGGTTCCGCATGGTCGAATTCGACGTCATGCTCAGCCGCGACGGGGTGCCGGTACTGATCCACGACGAGACGCTGGAGCGCACGACCGACGGTACCGGCGAGGTCAGCGCGCATGACTGCGCCGACCTGATGCGGCTGGATGCCGGCGGCTGGTACGGCCCGGCGTTCGCCGGAGAGCGCATGCCGACGCTGGCGCAGGCGATTGACTGCCTGCAGCCGCTGCGACTGTGCGCCAACATCGAAATCAAGCCGGCAGCCGGTTTCGAACGCGAGACCGGCCGCGTCGTCGCCCGCCTGATCGCCAGTCGCTGGCCGGCTGGTGCGGTGCCGCCGCTGCTGTCGTCCTTTTCGTCCGAGGCGCTCGAGGCGGCGCGCGAGGTGGCGCCCGAGCTGCCGCGAGGCCTGCTTTTCGAGAGCGTTCCGGATGACTGGCTTGCCCGCCTGCATGCGCATGCCGCGGTGTCCATCCACTGCGATCAGGCGACGCTGGACGATGCGGTGCTGTGCAGCGTCCGTGAGGCCGGTGTGCCGTTGCTCTGCTATACGGTCAATGATGCCGGGCGGGCGGCGGAACTGCTGGCAGCCGGTGTGGCCGGCCTGTTCACGGACCGTCTGGATCTGCCTCAGCGACTCTGCGCGTGATCCAGCGTGGCGTGCAGGGCTGCACGCCACTGTGCGATCAGCGCATCCTGACGCCGGTCGGCCGGTTCGAACAGATGCCCTGAATCATCCGGCGCGCGCATGTCGGCGCCAACGCCGCGTGCGGCCAGCAGCGCCGCGCCCAAAGCCGTGGTTTCCGCACCCGGCGCCACGCGCACCGGGCAGCCCAGCAGGTCCGCCTGCATCTGCATCAGCAACGCATTCGCGGTGCCGCCGCCATCGACCCGCAGTTCGCGCAGATGCTCTCCGGCATCGGCTTCCATCGCGCGCATCACGTCCAGCGTCTGCAGCGCGATGGCTTCGAGCGCCGCGCGGGCGATGTGGGCACGCGTGCTGCCGCGCGTCAGGCCGTAGATCGCGCCGCGCGCGTCGGGTGACCAGTGCGGCGCACCCAGACCGGTGAAAGCCGGCACGATGGTGACGCCGCCGCTGTCCGGCACGCTGGCGGCCAGCATCTCGATGTCGCCCGAACGCGCGATCAGTCCCAGACCGTCACGCAGCCACTGCACCAGTGCGCCGGTGACGAACACGCCGCCTTCGAGCGCGTATTCGATGCGTTCAGATGTCTGCGCCGCGCAGGTGGTGAGCAGACCGTGGTGCGACGCGATGGCCTGTGCGCCGGTGTGCATCAGCATGAAACAGCCGGTGCCATAGGTGTTCTTGGCCAGGCCGGCCGACGTGCAGCCCTGGCCATACAGCGCGGCCTGCTGGTCGCCGGCGATGCCGGCGATAGGCAGCGGGCGGCCGAACAGTGCGGCATCGGTTTCGGCGATCACGCCGCTCGACCGGACCACGCGCGGCAGCAGCGTGCGCGGAATGCCGAACAGCGCCAGCAGCGTGTCGTCCCACTGTCCGGTGTGTATGTCCAGCAGCTGGGTGCGGCTGGCATTGCTGAGGTCGATGACGTGTGTGCGGCCGCCGGTCAGCTGCCAGACCAGCCAGCTGTCCATCGTGCCGCAGGCGAGTTCGCCGCGCAGCGCCCGGTCGCGTGCGCCGGGCACGTGGTCGAGCAGCCAGGCGATCTTGCTCGCCGAGAAGTAGGGGTCCAGCACCAGGCCGGTCTTCGTGCGCATGGCACTTTCGTGGCCGTCGGCCTTCAATTGCGCGCAGATGCCGCTGGTGCGCCGGTCCTGCCACACGATGGCCGGTGCGACCGGTTGGCCGGTCGAGCGCTCCCACAGCACGACGGTTTCGCGCTGGTTGGTGATGCCGATCGCGGCGATGTCGTCTGCCGGCACAGCGGCGCGCATCAGCGCTTCGCGCGCGCAGGCCAGCGTGTCGCTCCAGATCCGGGCTGCGTCGTGCTCGACCCAGCCCGGCTGCGGGTAATGCTGAGGCAGTTCGCGCTGCGCCATGCCGCAGACCCGGGCGTCGGTGTCGAAAACCAGCGCGCGCGAACTGGTCGTGCCCTGATCGAGTGCGAGGATGTGGCGCATGAGCCTCCCTGAAGTGAATGTGCGCGAACCTGCGCTGCGCTGCGACGCCGCTGGGGTGCCGGTGGCGTGAATGCTAGAATCCGCGTCTGTTTTGCGCAGTGTAGCGCTCTCCCGATTTCATCTTGCCGACCATGACCAGCGCCGATATCCGTTCCGCCTTCCTGAATTTCTTCGCGTCCAAGGGACACCAGATCGTGGCGTCCAGCTCGCTGGTTCCGCACGAAGATCCGACCCTGCTGTTTACAAACGCGGGCATGAACCAGTTCAAGGACGTGTTCCTCGGCTTCGACAAGCGCAGCTACAACCGCGCCACCACCTCGCAGAAGTGCGTGCGTGCCGGCGGCAAGCACAACGACCTTGAAAACGTCGGCTACACCGCGCGCCACCACACCTTCTTCGAAATGCTCGGCAACTTCAGTTTCGGCGACTACTTCAAGCGCGACGCCATCCGCTACGCGTGGGAACTGCTGACCGAGGTGTTCAAGCTGCCGAAGGACAAGCTGACGATCACCGTCTATGCCGAGGACGACGAAGCCTACGACATCTGGACGAAGGACATCGGCGTGCCGGCCGAACGCGTGATCCGCATCGGCGACAACAAGGGTGCG
>DATCUL010000531.1:0-3066 GCA_036567405.1 Methyloversatilis sp.
CTGGTGGAACCGTCGCCGACCCAGCTGAAAATCGTCCGCGAGCGCTGCGCCTGTCTCGGCATCCGTCACCTGCGCGAGGCCGGCGGCGTGCGGTCGGCGCTGGCGGCGATGCGCGGCAAGACGCCCGATGTCGTGATCAGCGCGCTCTACCTGCCTGACGGTGACGGTACCGATCTGGTGCAGGCGATGCGCGCGACGCCGGCACTGCAGCAGATCGCCTTCGTGCTCGTGTCGAGCGAAACGCGGCCGCAGGCGCTGGAGCCGGTGCGTCAGTCAGGGGTCTGCGGCATCCTGCCGAAGCCGTTCGAGGTCGGACAGTTGCGGCAGGTGCTCGACGCGACGCTGGAATTCCTTGCCGGGGCGGGGATGGACGACATGGACATCGACTTCGAGTCGCTGCGTGTGCTGCTGGTTGACGACAGCCGGAATGCCCGTCACTTCATCCGGCGCGTGCTGGAAAACCTCGGCCTGCGTCATTTCGTCGAGGCGGAAAACGGACGCGAAGCGGTCGCTCATCTCGACTCGACGATGTTCGACCTGATCGTGACCGACTACAACATGCCGGAGATGGACGGTCTGGCGCTGGTCGAGTACGTGCGCCGGCAGAGCTGGCAGGCGACGGTGCCCATCCTGATGGTGACCAGCGAATCCGATCAGGGCCGCCTTGCCGCGGTCGAGCAGTCCGGTGTGTCCGGCATCTGCGACAAACCGTTCGAACCTTCCGTGATCCGGAGTCTGCTCAGGCGTGCGCTGCTGCAGGCGGCATAGACAGCGGCTCAGGCATTTCAGGTAAGGTCCGGGGCGCACGCGTGGGCGCGGCAATTTCGGGAGTGTCGTTGTGGATGCCTTGATGTCGGTGTTCCAGGTCAGCCTGGGCGTGATGCTGGCGATTTCGCTGGGTCTGCTGCTGCTCTATCGCTACGTTCAGGACAGCACGCAGAAGAAGCACACCATCCTGCGCAACTATCCGGTGGTCGGCCACCTGCGCTATTTCTTCGAACAGCTGGGCGAATACTTCAGGCAGTACTTCTTTCTCGGTGACCGCGAGGAAATGCCGTTCAACCGCGCGACGCGCGGCTGGGTGTACCGGCTGGCGAAGAACGAAGGCGGCATCATCGGTTTCGGCTCGACCTATTCGCTGCACGAACCGGGCGCGCTCATCTTCGTCAATGCGCCGTTTCCGGTACTCGACGAGGACCGCGAGAACACGCCGCCGCTTATTCTCGGCGACGGCTATTGCGACAAGCCGTTCACCGCACGCTCCATCGTCAACATCAGCGGCATGAGCTTCGGCGCGATCTCCAAGCCGGCGGTGCAGGCGCTGTCGCGCGGTGCGGCGCACGCCGGCTGCTGGATGAGTACCGGCGAGGGCGGGCTGTCGCCCTACCATCTCGAGGGTGGCTGCGACATCATCATGCAGATCGGTACCGCCAAGTATGGTGTGCGCGACGCGCAGGGGCAGCTGTCCGAGACGAGGCTGCGCGAACTGGCGGCCATCGACTCTGTGCGCGCGTTCGAGATCAAGCTGTCGCAGGGCGCCAAGCCGGGCAAGGGAGGCGTGCTGCCGGGCGCCAAGGTGACCGAGGAAATCGCGCGCATCCGCGGCATCCCTGCGGGCGTGGATTCGATCAGCCCGAACCGCCATCCCGAAGTGGCCAACGTCGAACAACTGCTCGACCGCATCGCGCTGATTCGCGACCTCACCGGCAAGCCGGTCGGCGTCAAGACCGCGATCGGCGGCTGGCGCTTCATGAACGATCTGTGCGAGGAGATCCTGCGGCGCGGTGTGGCGTCGGCGCCAGACTTCATCGCGATCGACGGTGGCGAGGGCGGTTCGGGTGCGGCGCCGCAGGCGCTGGCCGATCACGTTGCGCTGTCGATCGACGAAGCGCTGCCGCGGGCGGTCGATGCGTTGATCGAGGCCGGACTGCGGGAACGCGTGAAGGTGATCGCCGCCGGCAAGCTCGTGACCTCGGCGCGTGCCGCCTGGGCGCTGTCGGCCGGTGCGGATTTCGTCAATACCGCGCGCGGCTTCATGTTTTCGCTGGGCTGCATACAGGCGCTGCGCTGCCACTCGAACACCTGTCCGACCGGGGTGACGACGCACAACCCGAAGCTGCACCGCGGGTTGGTGGTCGAGGACAAGGCCGAACGCGTCGCCAACTACTGCCTGAACATGAACCAGGAAATCGACATGATCGCTCACTCGTGCGGACTGAGGCATGCGCGGGAATTCAGGCGCGAACACACGCGCATCGTGCAGCCGAATGGCCAGAGCATCGCGCTGAATACGCTCTATCCATATCCACCGGTGCGTACCCGCTGAGTGCCCGGGCCGGCGCAGGGCGCACCGTCCGGACCCGGGGCAGAAGGCCCCGGGGTCGTGCAGGATTACTTCTTGAACGTGCTGCCGATCCTGGCCAGACCGCCGTCGTACACGCCTTCGATCACCTTCTTTGCCTCGTCGTCGCTGGCGCCGTTCGCGTCGAAGGTCGATGACCACTTGACCAGCGTCTTGCCTTCGCCAGCCGGGCTCAGCGCCAGCGTGGACTGATAGTTCTTGACCGGCAGCGGCGATGCGGTGATCGCGTAGCTGTAGCTGTGCTTGACCGCGCTGTAGGCGGTCAGCTTCTCGTTGATCTTGGCGCCATTGCCCAGCGTCAGTTCGCGTGTGGCGCCCGCCTTGGTGCCAGCGCCCTTCATCGTGCTCTTGGCGACTGCCGGATGCCAGACATCGAGCGCGTTGAAGTTGCCGACCAGCTTCCACACGGTATCCGGTGCCGCATCGACGGTGGCTTCACGTTCGACCGACAGCGCGCCGGCAGCAAAACAGCCGCTGGCAATCACCAGCAGCCCGGTTCCGGCGATGACCTTGCGAATAGTGTTCATCAGACATTCCTCGGGTTATGAGTATTGATGCGCCACGACGACGCTGCCGCAGCGTAGCGGATATGTAGCGCGCAAACAATATGCGCCGGCAGGTGATCCGTCCTGCGGAATCAGCTGGCGACGATGCGCCGGCGCAGTGCCTCGTCGCAGGTGCCCGCGAGGTCGCGCAGCATGCGT
>DATCUL010000532.1:0-11626 GCA_036567405.1 Methyloversatilis sp.
GATCCGCACCTGGGTGAGCCACTACCGCCTGCACGGCGTTGACGGTTTGCGACCCAAGCGCAGCACGTACAGTGCGCAGTTCAAGCTAAAGGTGCTGTCCCACCAGGATCGCGAACAGCTATCAAGCCGCCAGGTTGCCGCGATCTATGACATCCGCAACCCCAACCAAGTCGTGGTCTGGCGACGCAAGCTCAATGAAGGCGGCGTGGAGGCCCTCAGGAATAGGGAGCAAGAGCACCCCAGTATGAAGAAAGAACAACGCTGCCCAGCGCCGCCAAGCACATCCATCACCGACTCGGCGCAGGCCCTGCGCGAAGAGAACGAACAACTACGCGCGGAGGTGGCCTACCTAAAAAAATTGCAAGCCTTGATCCGGTCGAAAAGATCAGTTGCGCCGACAAAGCGCGTCTGATTGCCGGGTTAAGGCATCACCATAAATTGGCGGACCTACTGCAGGTAGCAGGCCTGGCGCGCAGTACGTTCTACTACCAGCACCGCGCGGCCCAGCGAGCGAACCAACTGAGCGCCATGGAGCCCAGGATCCGCGCCGTCTATGACGAACACAAAGGCCGCTACGGATACAGACGAATCACGGCAGCGCTGTGCAACTCAATGGCGGGACCGGTCAACCACAAGTGCGTGCAGCGGCTGATGAAAAAGATGGGGCTGCGTGCGGTAATCCGGGCGAAGAAGCGCTCCCGACATGTCCCAGGCATGAGCGATGCGCACGTGCCGAACGTCCTGCAGCGCGACTTCGGTGCGGACGCGCCAAACCAGAAGTGGGTGACAGATGTCACCGAGTTCAACGTGAAAGGCCACAAACTCTATCTGTCGGCCTGTATGGACCTCTACAACGGCGAGATCATCGCGCACCAAATGACAAGGCGTCCGGTCTTCGAGCTGGTTTCCAGCACGCTTCGGGCAGCGCTTTCGCGGACGGCGTGCACCGCGGAACTGATCGTGCACTCCGACCAAGGCTGGCACTACAAAATGCAGCCCTATCGAGCAATGCTCGCGCAGCGCGGCGTCAAGCAAAGCATGAGCCGTAAGGGGAACTGCTTTGACAACGCGGCAATTGAGAGCTTCTTCGGCACCCTGAAGGCCGAATATTTCCATCTTGCAGCACCCAACAGCCTTGATGCGCTCGAAGCGGGCGTACATGATTACGTCCGCTACTACAACCATGAGCGCATCAAGCTCAGACTGAACGGCCTCAGCCCTGTGGGATACCGGCTAAGAAACACCGCCTAGTTGGCGGGATGGCAACCGTCCAACTTCCGGGGGTCAGTTCACGGCCGGCAGGGTTCAGAACTTCACCAGGATGTCTTCGTCACGCACGATGAACTGGCATGCCAGACGCCAGGGCGGCGGAATATCGCGTGTCTCCGCATCGGCGATCTGGGTCGCATTGATGCGGCCGGACAACTTGAGCACAACCTTTTCCTTTTCGGTCAGGTGCATGCCCATCGGCGTCTTGCGTTCCAGTATCGTGACTTCGATGGCGCAGGAACCGCACTCGCCGTCCTCGCATTCGAAGGCGAGCGGAATCTGGTTCTTCTGGGCGACCGACAGCAGGGTGTTGCAGTCGCCGGCAGTGGCGTAGACAGTGACATCGCGCTTCATGGCGGGCGATGTGAAGGTGACGTTGGCCATGAGGGCCTCCTCTGGAAATGTTGAAACGGGCCGCCCGGATTCCCCGGGCAGCCCGTCCGGACTGCAAGGAGCTGCCCCGGGGCAGTCCCCGGGGATGAGACTCAGCGGATGATGTCGTACGAGTAGTCGGTCTTGCCCGGAACGATGGTGTTCACGTCGATCGACTCGAAGAACTCGTCGAGCAGCATGACCAGAACACGCAGTCCGCCCTCGTAACCCCAGATCGGATAACGGTGGTAGTGGTGGCGATCGAATATCGGGAACACCATGCGGATCAGCGGTGTGCTGGTGTCGCGCTCCAGGTACTTGCCATAGGTGTTGCCGATCAGGAAATCCACCGGCTCGGTGAAGAGCAGCGAACGCATGTGCCACAGATCGCGCTTCGGATACACCTTGCAGCCGGCACCGTAGGGCGAGGCATCGAGCACAGCCTGTACCTTGGCGGCCCACTCCTTCTCGCCGTTGGTGGACAGGATGTGCACCGGTTCGGCGCCCAGTTCGAGCAGGAACTCGGTCATGCCCAGCATCATGTCCGGGTCACCGTACATGGCGTAGCGCTTGCCGTGCAGGTGCGCCTGGCTGTCGGCCATCGCGTCGACCAGCTGACCGCGTTCCAGCTCGAGTTCGGCCGGAATCGGCTTGCCGGTGACGCGCGACAGCTCCATCAGGAACTTGTCGGTGCCGGCGACGCCGATCGGGCTGTTCAGCAGCACCACTTCCTGACCATGCTCCGCGATGAACTTGGCGGTCTTCTCGCAGCAGTATTCCTGGAACACGAAGGTGGCCTTGGCGTTCAGCGCGCGCTCGACGGTGGCCTTGGTGGTGCCGCCCTCGTACATGCGGAATTCGCCGTCGGTCGGCGTGTTCCACACTTCGGACGGATCGCAGATGATGTTGTAGTCGATGCCGAACAGACCGAGGATGCGCTTGATTTCCTTCATGTTGCCGACGACGAAGCCGTCGAAGCCGCCGATGAAGTTGATCGACTCGTCCGGCACGCGTTCGAGCTTCGGTGCGGTGTCGGCCTTGCCGTCCCAGAAGTGGCGCAGGATGCCGAGCAGTGCATTGTCGTAGCCGGTGATGTGGCTGCCGACGAAGGCCGGCGTGTGCGCGAACGGCACGTCGAAGTCCGCCGGCACGCTGCCCTTTTCCTTCGACGTCTTGATGAAGGCGTTCAGGTCGTCACCGATGACTTCCGCCATGCAGGTGGTCGACACCGCGATCATTTCCGGCTTGTACAGGTTCAGCGTGTTCGCCAGGCCGTCGATCATGTTGTTCAGGCCGCCGAACACCGCAGCGTCCTCGGTCATCGACGACGACACGCACGAGGTCGGCTCCTTGAAATGGCGCGAGAAGTGCGAGCGGTAGTAGGCGACGCAGCCCTGCGAGCCATGAACGAAGGACAGCGTCTTGGCGAAGCCGTTGGCGACATAGACCGCACCCAGCGGCTGACAGGCCTTGGCCGGATTGACGGTCAGTGCCTCGCGGGCGAAGTTCTTCTCCTTGTAATCCTCGGTCTTCGTCCACTCGACGATTTCCTGGATCTTGCTGTCGGCATGGTTGAACTCGAACTCGGACTTCTTCTCGGCGAGCATCTTCTGATACTCGGGCTCGCGAAAGAGGTGTTCGTGGTCGAGGATCTTTTCGGCTGATTGAGGCATGGTTGATTGCTCCTTGATGTAGGGTGGGCCGGCAGCATCAAGCCACCCGGCCCGTCGACACGCGGGTCGTTCGTGGTGGGTTTCGGTGCCCTCAACCCACCCTACGTTTCACTGCAGATGCTTACTTCTTCCAGGGCGTCTTCGACAGGCCCCAGATCGGCGAGCTGATCGCCATGTCCATGTCGCGCGCGAAGATCGCAAAGCCGTCATAGCCGTGATACGGACCCGAGTAGTCCCAGCTGTGCATCTGGCGGAAAGGCACGCCCATCTTCTGGAACACGTACTTTTCCTTGATGCCGGAACCCACCAGGTCAGGCTTGACCTTCTCGACGAACTTCTCGAACTCGTGGCCGGTCACGTCGTCGTAGATCAGCGTGCCGTCCTTTACGTAGTGCGTGGTGCGCTGGTAGTCGTCGTTGTGGCCGAATTCGTAGCCTGTGCCGACCACTTCCATGCCCAGATCCTCGTAGGCGCCGATGACGTGACGCGGGCGCAGACCGCCGACGAACAGCATCACCTTCTTGCCTTCCAGACGCGGACGGTACTTGTCGATGACGGCCTGCATCAGCGGCTTGTACTTGGCGATCACCTTCTCGGCGTTGGCCTTGATCGTGTCATCGAAGTGCGAGGCGATCTCGCGCAGCGATTCCTCGATCTTGGTCGGGCCGAAGAAGTTGTATTCGACCCAGGGCACCCCGTACTTCTCTTCCATGTGCCGGCTGATGTAGTTCATCGAGCGGTAGCAGTGCAGCACGTTGAGCTTGGCCTTCGGGGTGTTTTCCAGTTCGGCGATGGTGCCGTCGCCGGACCACTGGGCGATCACGCGCAGGCCCATCTCTTCGAGTAGGATGCGGCTCGACCACGCATCGCCGCCGATGTTGTAGTCACCGATGATGGCCACGTCGTACGGCGTGGACACGAAGTCCGGGCGCTTGTCTTCGGTCTTGTCGAAAACCCAGTCGCGGATCGCGTCATTGGCGATGTGGTGACCGAGCGATTGCGACACGCCGCGGAAGCCTTCGCAGCGCACCGGCACGATGGTGTGTCCGTCGTACTGCTTGGACTTCTTCTTCGACACCGCTTCGATGTCGTCGCCGATCAGGCCGATCGGGCACTCGGACTGCACCGTGATGCCCTTGTTCAGCGGGAACAGGTTCTGGATTTCATCCATGATGACTTCCAGCTTCTTGTCGCCACCGAAAACGATGTCCTTCTCCTGGAAGTCGGAGGTGAATTGCATCGTCACGAAGGTGTCCACACCGGTCACGCCGATGTAGTAATTGCGACGTGCGGCCCATGAATACTGGCCACAGCCGACCGGGCCGTGAGAAATGTGGATCATGTCCTTGATCGGACCCCACACCACGCCCTTGGAACCGGCATAGGCACAGCCGCGGATGGTCATCACGCCGGGCAGCGACTTGATGTTCGACTTGACGCCGCAGTCAGGCTTGCCTTCCTCGTGCACGTTGAGGTGCTTGGCGCGCTTCTTCGCGGTCTTTTCCGGATAGGCCTTCAGCACCTCTTCGATCAGAGCTGCGTTCTGGGCCTTCTTTTCGTCAATCGTCATGCTCATTTGAATACTCCTGTACGTATCGAGAGTGGAGGGAGGAGAACCGTGGGGTCGCCGGCGGAGGCCGGGAGCCTGCGGGCTTCACCGCCCACGGCTCCCGACCCTCGACTCTCGGGCTCTCAGGCGACTTCCGCAGCCTTCTTGCCGACCTGGGACTCGTCGATCTGCTTCATGATGCCGTGCTCCATCAGCAGGTCTTCGAGCTGGTCCATGGTGATCGGCGTCGGGATCGTTCCGTTGCCGGCGTTGTTGTGGATCTTTTCCGCCAACATGCGGTATTCGCCGGCCTGCTTCGAATCCGGCGCGTACTCGAGAACCGTCATGCGACGCAGTTCGGCGTGCTGCACGATGTTGTCGCGCGGCACGAAGTGGATCAGCTTGGAGCCGAGCATCTTGGCCAGCGACTCGGCCAGTTCCAGCTCCTTGTCGGTCTGGCGCTCGTTGCAGACCAGACCGCCGAGGCGCACGCCGCCCGAATTGGCGTACTTCAGGATGCCCTTCGAAATGTTGTTGGCGGCATACATGGCCATCATTTCGCCCGACATCACGATGTAGATTTCCTGCGCCTTGTTTTCGCGGATCGGCATGGCGAAGCCGCCGCAGACGACGTCGCCCAGCACGTCGTAGGACACGTAATCCACGCCGTCATAGGCGCCGTTTTCCTCGAGAAAGTTGATCGAGGTGATGACGCCGCGGCCGGCACAGCCGACACCGGGTTCCGGGCCGCCGGACTCGACGCAGCGAATGTCCTTGTAGCCGATCTTCATCACGTCCTCGAGTTCGAGGTCTTCGACCGAGCCGGCTTCCGCAGCCAGTGACAGGATGGTGTCCTGTGCCTTTGCATGCAGGATCAGGCGGGTCGAGTCGGCCTTGGGATCGCAGCCGACGATGAGGATCTTCTGACCCATGTCCGACAGCGCGGCCAGGGTGTTCTGCGAGGTGGTCGACTTGCCGATGCCACCCTTGCCGTAGAAGGCGATTTGTCTGAGAGCTGCCATTTTGATTCTCCTGAGTCGATGAACAGTTGGATGCCGCCGACCGTATGGTCTTTGGCGCTTACCGTGCCACCGGATGCAGCCCCTCGTGCCTTTATTGGTCTTCGTGGTTGCCACTGCGGCGAGTCATGGTCGGTGCATGGACAGTTCAGCAACTGCCGTGCCACTCGCGCCGGATCGCAAGAAAATGACGGACAGACGCCGTTTCATTGCACTGCCCGACATCCGTAGCGGCATCGGGGCGGATGTGACAAAACCGACAATCGGCGCAGTGCTGTGGGAATTGGCCGGGCCGCTACAGAGCCGCCACGATCATTGTCGGCAATGCTGCAACCCGCATGGCGGCGCGCTTTTCGGCGCGCCCCGTGTGATCGGGTACGGCGCTTGCTGGGGATATCCGATTCCCATGCGCAAGCGATCCCATGGACACCCACCTGCCCGCCGAGAAGCCTGTAGCACCTTCCGTCAGTTCGGCTGCGGACGCGGTCAATCCGCACTTCGAACGCGTGGGCGGGGAAGAAGCGATCGGCCGTCTGGTCGATCGCTTCTATCACCACATGAACACGCTGCCGGCGGCTGCCGGCATACGCGCCATGCATCCTCCCGATCTGACACCGGTCAAGCGTGTGCTGCTGGACTATCTGGTGGAGTGGATGGGTGGGCCGCAGCGCTATTCGGTGGAGCGCGGGCACCCGCGACTGCGCCGCAAGCATCTGGCGTTTCCGATCGGCCCGGCCGAGCGTGACGCCTGGATGGACTGCATGCGTTCCGCATTGCAGGAAGTGGTTGCTGACGGCGCCTTGCGGCAGCAGCTGGAGCAGGCCTTCTTAAAGACCGCGGATTTCATCCGCAACGATCAGGGGAACCACCATGAGCATCACCATCGCTAGCTCCGCATTTGCCACGCTCGAAAACGAGAAACGAATGCTCAACGCAGTGTTCAAGGGGCCGACGCACAAGCCGGGCCGCGTCGGCTTCCGCGGCGACATCGCACTGAAGTTCGCCCAGCAGTTCGCGGACGAGGCGCGGCCGCCGGAAATCAGCATGGACCAGGTGATCGCCGCCGCGCACGAGGGCGAGCTGCAGATCCCCTTCCTGACCGGCTTCCTGCTGTCCTTCGAATACCTGAAGCTGCTGGCCGACGTGCTGGGCGAAGCACTTTCGCCGACCGGGAAGTACTTTCTGTTCTGCGACAACATCGATCTGTCGAAGAAGTATCAGGTGCAGTACGGCGGCGCCACGTTCTACATCCTGCCGATCGACGAGGCGACGGTGTACAACGAACTGCTGGAACTGCTCTATCTGGAAAAGACGGAGCTGAAGAAGTTCGACACAGCGGGCAAGGTCGATGCCGTGGCTGACGCCGCGCTGAAGTTCTCCGGGAAATTCCCGGAGATCAGTTACGAAGAAGGCCTGAAGCTGATGGGGCCGATCCGCAACCTGTACGAGAACCGCCCGGTCTGAGCGGCGCGCCCGGCGGTGACGCCGGGCAACGCCGCCAGCCTGGTCCGGAACGGCCATGAGTCACATCCTGTTTTTCGAGAAGCCCGGCTGCGGCGGCAACGCACGGCAGAAGCAGTGGCTGCTGCAGGCCGGTCACACGCTGGACGTGCGCAGCCTGCTGGACGAGCCGTGGACAGCAGCTTCGCTGCGCGCCTTCCTCGACCCGCTGCCGGTTGCCGACTGGTTCAACCGCGCCGCACCGCGCGTGAAATCCGGCGAAGTCGTGCCGGAGCTGCTCGACCGCGAGCACGCACTCACACTGCTGCTGGCCGAACCCCTGCTGATACGCCGGCCATTGATGCAGGTCGGCGACGATCGCCGCGTCGGCTTCGATCCGTCCGCCGTCGACGCCTGGGTAGGCCTCGACGGCGAGGCGGCGCAGCGCTCGCGGGCGCAATCGGAAGGCTGTTCGGCAGCGATGACCACGGGCGGGTGTGCGCCGCGCTGACAGGCGCCAGGAGCGGATCCGGATCATCGCTCGCGGTGTCCCGGCGCGGGTGAGGGTGCGCGATCAGTCAGGCTTGACGTCCGGCTGGAACACGACCTCATGCGGCTGGCCGTTCCGGTTGCGCTGCACTTCGATGCAGCCGAGCGGTGCATTGCCCTCGCGCCCATCCAGCAGCACCGATGCGTGCGGCGGCAGCGCGCGCAGCACGTCGATCAGTTGTCCGACATTCACTCCCGGTGCCCCCTTTCCTTTCACGACAATCCAGACGACGCGACATGAATGCAATCCACATGCGGCAACGCTACTTCCTGACCTACCGCGGCGTGAAACTGCCCCTGCAGTTCGCCGAGGAACTGGCGGCCGACGCACTGACCAACCGCAACACCTATTTCGTCGTCACCTACGATGACGCCGGCCGCATCAGCCGTTGCGAAAAGCTCGTCTATGGCGAGGTGGAAATGAGCCACCTCTACCAATACGGCGACGACGGCCGTCTGGTCAGTGCCTGCATCACCGTGGGTGATGACGATGAGGCACAGTGGATGCATTTCTGACGGAACCGGGTGGCATTCCCGACCCGGACGCAGCCGTCAGCCCGTGTGCGCGGTGAAGGCAAAGAGCCCTGGCTGCTCCTGGCGATAGACACGCAGCCACATCATCGTGGCCGGTACCAGCGAGGTCAGCGCAAACCACTGCACATCATCGCCCCCGTCGTCGCCGGCCAGGCTGCGCGCCGTCAGGTCCCAGCCATCCCAGCCCAGTTCGGGCAGCCGCCCGCGCGCCGACGCCGGCAGGCCCTGCAGGCAGTCGGCCGCCGTCTGCAACTGGCGCCGGATTTCCGCCCGGGTCAGCCTGGAACGCAGGAAATCCGCTTGTTCCAGGCCTTCGCCAAGAATGAGCACCGCGCTGCAGGCGTCTTCCAGAATGGCCAGTGAGGCGGCGCTGAACAGGGCACCGGTCAAGAGTCAGGCACCGATGCGGTTCTCGAAATTCAGCGCTTCGACCTTGCCCACCGCGCCGCACTTCACGCAGCGCCAGCCGGCCGAAAAGCCCTGGCCCGAACAGGCGCCGTCGTAGGTCTGGCGGCAGCCGACATTGCCGCATTCGCAGCGGTAGGTCTGTCCGTTGCACTTGCCTGCAAGGCCGCCCCGGTTGCCGGCACACAGCCCGCGTTCCGACTTGATTGCGTCGTAGCTCATGGTTTTCTTCCCGTAGTCCGGTTCTATGTTCTGTCGTGTGTTGTCGTGTCAGACGAAGCTGAGGATTTCGACCGTCACGTTCTCTTCGCCCATCAGCGTCTGGCAGGCCAGGCGCGACTTCGAACTGACGCCGACGAGGGTGTCGAGCATTTCGTTTTCCGCACGCTGGATCCTGGACAGGCTCTTGCGGCCCTCGTTGATCGCGACGTGGCAGGCGCCGCACTTGGCTTCGCCGCCGCACTTGCTGATCAGCTTCTCGCCTGCAGCCAGAATCGCGGCCAGCAGCGTGGTGCCGGGCGCCACTTCGCTGGTGTGGCCTGACGGCAGGATGGTGAGGGTGGCCATGGTGTAACTCTCCTTCGTTGTCAGTGTGGTCGGGATTCAGGCGGCCTCGCTGAGCGGGGCCATACGCGCCGCAAAATCGGCGAGCGACATGTCGATGCGGGTGATGTTCTGTTCAGCCAGGAATTTCGCCTCCATCCGCGTCGGCTCGTCGGCCAGCAGCGCCCAGTGCGTGTCGCTGGAGCGCTTCATGATCTGCCGGGCGAAGGTGCGCGTGAGCTGGTCGTCGAAGCGGCAGCCGATGAACAGGAAGTGGCGGCCGGTGCGCAGCGCCTGGATTTCGGCCGGAATCGGCGTCTGGATGTCGATCTCGGTCAGCACTTCGACATAGTCGGAGTCGGACACCAGGTAATTGCCGGCCGGACTGCTGCCGCCTATCGGCTTGTACAGGATGGTTTTCCAGTCGGGCGTACGGTCCGGTACCGGGTTGCCATCGCTGTCATACCAGCCGGTCCAGGTGCCGAAATGTTCCGATTGCGACAAGCCCTGCACCTCGCCCCACTTCACACCGGCCGCCTGCAGTGCCGAAGCCATCGCTTCGTCATACCAGGTATCGACGATCAGCGGCACGCCCAGAGAGGCGAGCCAGCTGTGCATGGCCGAATAGCGGGGCGGGGCCGAAAAGGCATTGTTCATCTGGTCGACCAGCGTCTTGCGGTGCTTGAAGTTCTCGATGAACTGCGCCGCCTGTGTCAGGCGGGTGCGGATCTTGTGCGGCACCGAAATCTTGGCCGTGAGCAGCGCGACCAGTGCCGAGGGCGAGCCCGGCACCGCGTAGTCGGGCACCAGCGCCAGCACGTGCTGACCCAGGTAGGGCACGATGCGGCCGGTGCGCAGGCCCTCTTCGAGTTCTTCGGGTAGGTCGGCCAGGGTGCGGGTCATGGTGTGTCCTTGGTGGAAGCGGAAGGTTCAGTAGATGGCGGCGCCGGCGCCGACATTGGTGGCGGCGTCCTTCAGCGTCTTGACGACGAAGCGCACCTGGTCTTCCTCGATGAAGCCGTGGAAGGGCAGCGCCAGCGAGCGGTCGCCGATGCGGTCGGTGTTCTTCAGCTGGCCGCGCTTGTAGCCGTACTGCTGGTAGTGGAACTGGTGGTGCAGCGGACGGCAGTAGGCGGCCACCTCGATCGCCTCGGTGTCGAGATCCTCGACCAGCTGCGCGCGCGCGCTGAGCGTGAAGCGCTTGCCCAGGTGCACCACGTAGAGCATCCAGTGCACCTCGTCGACGTCCTGCGCCAGATACGGCGGTTTGATGCCTTCGAAGGTCTGCATCTGCTCGTGGTACCAGACCTCGACCTGCTTGCGCCGGGCGTGGATTTCATCGATGCGCTCGGCCTGCGCGATGCCGATGGCCGCCGCGATGTCGCTCATGTTGGCGGCCAGCGGCACACGGCTGCCGACCGACACCGAATTGCGGTCGGCCAGCGCATGCGAGCGCAGGTAGCGCAGCTCGCTGGCCAGACGCGCGTCGTCGGTCAGCACCATGCCGCCCTCGCCGCAGTTCAGTGCCAGCGGTTGCGAGAAGTCGAAGATCGACATGTCACCGAAGGTGCCCACCAGCCTGCCCAGATAGCGCGAGCCGATCGCCTCGGTCGAGTCCTCGATCAGCGCGATGCCATGGCGGTCCGCCAGCGCGCGCAGTTCGGTCCATGCGGCCGGATGACCGTTGCAGTTGTTGGCCAGGATGGCGCGGGTGCGCGGCGTGATCGCATCAGCCACCGCCTGCGGTGCCACCGCGCCCGACCAGTAGTCGATGTCAGCCAGCACCGGCAGCGCACCGACGTGCACGATGGCGTTGGCGACGTGGTGCCAGCTGTAGGCACTGGCGATCACCTCGTCGCCCGGCCCGATGCCCAGCGCGCGCAATGCCAGCCACGCGCCCATCATGCCGCTCGATACCGCCACCGCATACTTGCGTCCGTGCAGGTCGGCGAACACCGATTCGAAAGCTTCGACCATCGGGCCTCCGGACAGCCGTCCGGAGCGCATCACCTGCTCCACCAGCAACGCTTCCCGTTCGCCCAGGTCGGCAATCGAGAGCGGAATCCAGTCGCTGTCCATGTGTGTCTCCCGGTTCAGCCGTGCTGCGTCAGCACGATGCCGTGCGCCGCAAGCGGATCGGCGGTCACCGACCAGCAGTGGCCGTCGCTGTGCATCAGGAACAGGTCGCGGTCGCCGATGCGCAGCGCCGGCGTCTCGCCGCGCATGTCGAAGGCGTCGACGGTCGAGGCACGGATGCCGGGCAACGCCTCGCG
>DATCUL010000533.1:0-3067 GCA_036567405.1 Methyloversatilis sp.
CTGCCGTTCGGCACCGCGCGGCGAATTGGCGTCGCGCTGCGCCAGCGCAGTGCGCAGCTGCGCACGCGCCGTCTCGAGCTGGCGCGCCGCCTCGTCCAGCTTCGAAGGCGAGAAGAACTGCTGCGCCACCAGCGCCTGCGCGCGCTGGTATTCCGCTTCGGCCACGCGCAGGTTGGCCTGCGCCTGACGCACCGACTGCTCGGCCACCGGCAGCGCCACCACGTCGGTCTGCACCAGACGCGCCTGCGCCTCCTGGATCTGGCTGCGCGCCTGCTCCACGGCCGCCTCGGCATCGGTGGCGCGCAGCCTGACCAGCACATCGCCGGCCTTGACCCGCGCACCTTCGCGCACCGTCACCTGATCGACGATGGCGGTCAGCTGGGTACCGAGCGCGATGCGGGCCGGCGTGGCGACCCGTCCGGTCGCCACCACACTTTGTGTCAGCGGCGCCCGCGTCACGGTCACGACATCGACCGCGATGCCGCGCGGCCAGAAGAACACGGCGACGAGCACCGCTGCCAGCAGCAGCAGTGCAATCAGATGGCGGGATTTCATGTGCGGAAAACCAGTGGAAATCTGTGAAAGTTCAGTCGGCTGCCGAAAGCAGCTCCTCTATCAGGGCATCGAGTGCCGCATGGTCCGGCGCGCCGATATAGCGTTTGACGATGCGGCCCTGCCGGTCTATCAGGTAACTGGTCGGCGTGGCATGGACGCCGCCGAAGCTGCGTGCGAGCGCGCCGACCGGATCGAAGCCTACGCGAAACGGCAGCGCCTCGCGACGGGCGAACGCCTGCACCTGATCGGGTGCATCGTAGGACATGGCAACCGCGACCACGTCGAGCCCGCGCGCGTGATAGCGGTCGTGCGTGGCGGCCAGCGCCGGCATGCCGCGGATGCACGGCGCGCATGAGGTCGACCAGAAGTTGAGCAGGCGCACATTGCCCTGCGGCTGCGCGAAATCCACCCGCCCGCCGTCCAGCATGGCCACCTGC
The DNA here is from genome assembly GCA_036567405.1 of Methyloversatilis sp. Classification (GTDB taxonomy): domain Bacteria; phylum Pseudomonadota; class Gammaproteobacteria; order Burkholderiales; family Rhodocyclaceae; genus Methyloversatilis. The sequence continues at coordinate 993 of DATCUL010000533.1, forward strand.
ATGGCCGGCGCATGTTCCGGAAAGCCGCTACCGCGCAACGCGAATACCAGCGCCAGCAATGCCACCAGCACTATCGGCGACATCCATTTGCGGGACATAATCGTCATTCGTTCAAATACGGAGGTTCCAGCCATGCGTGCGATTGTCGGTTTTGTGGCCTGTCTTGTCATGTGCACCCAGGTATGGGCACTGTCCCTGTCCGACCTGACCGACAAGGATGCCGGCGGTGGTCTGAAGGAAGCGCTGACCCAGGGCGCGTCGAAGGCGGTCGACCTGCTGGGCAAGCAGGATGGTTTCCTGAAGAACAAGCAGGTGAAGATCCCCATGCCGGACGGTCTGCGTCAGGCGGAAAAGGTGATGCGCACCTTCGGCATGAAGAAGCAGGCCGACGAGTTGATCACCGCGATGAACCGCGCCGCCGAAGCCGCCGTGCCGGAAGCGAAGACGCTGCTGGTCGGTGCGGTCAAGGATATGAGCGTCGATGATGCCAAGAAGATCCTGACCGGTGGCGATACGGCCGGTACCGAGTACTTCAAGGACAAGACCTCGGCCCAGCTGAAGGAGAAGTTCAAGCCCATCGTGCAGAAGGCGATGGAGAAGGTGGGGCTGGCCAAGACCTACGACAAGTTCGCATCCAAGGGTGCCCAGTACGGCGTGATCAGCAAGGAAGACGCCGACATCGACAACTACGTGACGCAGAAGACGCTGGACGGCCTGTTCACGATGGTGGCCGAGGAAGAGAAGGCGATCCGCAAGAATCCGGTCGGTGCAGCCGGCAGCCTGGCGAAGAAGGTGTTCGGCGCGCTCGGCCAGTAATAGTCCGGACCCGTCGGCCGTTCTGCCGCCACTGCAACCCCCGTCTGCAGCACATGCATGTAAAAAAGGGCCGCTCCCGGTCGTCGCCGGGGGCGACCCTTTTTCATGCCCGTCCGTTGCCGGACGGACCGCCGTGATCAGTAGCGGTAGTGGTCCGGCTTGTACGGGCCTTCCGGCGCCACGCCGATGTAGCGTGCCTGCGTATCGGTCAGCTCGGTCAGCTGCGCATTGAGCTTCTTCAGCTGCAGCCGCGCGACCTTCTCGTCCAGGTGCTTGGGCAGCGTATAGACGCCGACCGGGTACTTCGCGGTTTCGCAGAACAGCTCGATCTGGGCGATGGTCTGGTTGGCGAAGGAACTGGACATCACGTAGGACGGATGGCCGGTACCGCAGCCCAGATTCACGAGGCGGCCGCGTGCCAGCAGGATGATGCGTCGGCCGGACGGGAAGATCACGTGATCGACCTGCGGCTTGATCTCATCCCAGCGGTACTGTTCGAGCGAGGCGACGTCGATCTCGTTGTCGAAGTGGCCGATGTTGCAGACGATGGCCTGGTCCTTCATCTTCAGCATGTGTTCATGCGTGATGACGTGGAAGTTGCCGGTCGCGGTCACGAAGATGTCTCCGTGTTCGCAAGCATAGTCCATCGTCACCACGCGATAGCCTTCCATCGCCGCCTGCAGCGCGCAGATCGGATCGATTTCGGTCACCCACACCTGGGCCGACAGCGCACGCAGCGCCTGTGCCGAGCCCTTGCCGACGTCGCCGTAGCCAGCCACGACCGCGACCTTGCCGGCCACCATCACGTCGGTGGCGCGCTTGATGCCGTCGACCAGCGATTCGCGGCAGCCGTACAGGTTGTCGAACTTCGACTTGGTGACCGAATCGTTGACGTTGATACCGGGGAAGGCGAGGCGGCCTTCCTTGTGCATCTGGTAAAGCCGGTGCACACCGGTCGTGGTTTCTTCCGTCACGCCCTTGATGTGGCCGATGCGCTTCGAGTACCAGTTCGGGTCACGCGCCAGCGTGGCCTTGATGGCATTGAACAGGCAGATTTCCTCTTCGCTGGACGGGTGATGCAGCGCGGTCGGGTCGGTTTCGGCCCGGGTGCCCAGATGCAGCAGCAGCGTCGCGTCGCCGCCGTCATCGAGAATCATGTTGCTGTAGCCACCGTCCGGCCACTCGAAGATGCGGTGCGTGTAGTCCCAGTACTCTTCCAGCGATTCGCCCTTGACCGCGAACACCGGCGTGCCGTTGGC
>DATCUL010000534.1:0-8589 GCA_036567405.1 Methyloversatilis sp.
AGGCGCAGCGTGCCGCCGACTTCCAGCAGATTGGCGAAGGACACCGCGCCGGTACCGGTATAGTCGCTGAAATCAAGCACGATGCGACCGCCGTAGAAGTTGCCGCTGCCGAGGATGATCAGGTGGTCGCGCAGCGCCGGATCGTCGCCGTCTATCTCCAGCACCAGGTCACCGGCGGTCTGCGTGTAGTTGTTCAGCGTCAGGGTGCCGGGCGAGGTGCCGGGCGCGAAGATGCCGCCGGAGTTGCTGACATTGCCCACGATGGTGCCGGTGCCCTTGAGCAGGCCGCCTTGCAGCAGCACATTGCCGTTCAGCGTACCGAGCACCGTCGCCACGCCCGCCGTCTGGGTCAGGCCGCCGCTCATCGTGCTGCCCGCCCGTACGATCAGTTCGCCCTGATTGACGAACTGGAACGGGCTGCCGGTCTGCAGCGCCACCGGCGCCGATCCGGACACATCCACCGTTCCCTGGTTGGTGATCTTGCCGCCGCTGGCGATGGTGAAGGCGTTGACAGCACCATTGACCTCGATCCGGCCCTGGTTGACGATTTCTCCGCGCAGTTGCGCCACGCCGCGGAATGTCTGGCCACTGCCCACGGTGAGCACCGGCACGCGGCCGATCAGGTTGCCGTAGTAGTCGATCATGTTGCCGGCATCGTCGGTGAACTCGACCGTTCCGTTGCCGGCCAGCGTGGTGTCGCCGAACAGTCTCAGCTTGGCGTAGGTGGTGGCGCTGACATCGCGCGGATGCGCATTGCCGAAGGCGATGGTGCCGTTGTTGGTGATGGTGTTCGTCAGGCCGTTCAGGCCGAAATTCATTTCGTTGCCCGAGGTCGCCTCGACACGGCCTTCGATGGTGACGCTGGTGAGGAAGGTCGCCGATGCGTTGGTGCCGTCGGTGAAGATGCGGCCGCTGCCGACCGTGCGCAGCGTGCCACTCAGCACGCTCGCCCCCAGGTCGATCGAGGATCCGTCGCGTGCTTCGAGCAGGCCTCCGGCGTTGTTCATGGCGGTGGTGATCCACATGCGGCTGCCGTTTTCGGCGCGCATGCTGCCGGTGTTGACCAGCGAATAGGGCACTGACGGTGTCGTGTTCGGCGACGTCATCACCATCAGGAACGAATTCGGGTTGTCCGCGATCACGTCGCCATGATTGATCACCACCAGGCGGCCACTGGCCTGATTGCCGTTGTAGCCCAGCTTGCCGGCACCGCGCAGCGTGTGGCCGGCAGCGATTTCAAGCGTGTTGCTGTCGGTGCTGTAACCGAAGATGACCTGGTTGTCGTTGAAGGTGGCGCGCTCGCTGGTGTAGCCGTTGCCCAGCAGCGTCTGCCCCGTGCCCGACAGCGTCACGTGACCGCTGATGCCCAGCACCGCGGACGGGCCGTCGGAGCTGATGCGCAAGGTGCCGTTGTTGGTGATCGTCGTGCCGCCACCGGTATCCACCACCACCAGGCGGCTGACGCCGTAGGTGTAGTTGATGGCATCGCTGAACGAGGCGGAGCCGCCGACCACCAGCGTATCGCCGCTGTCTATGGTCAGCCGGGAAGCGGCCGCACCCGGGCCGCAGGTAAATGAGGTGGTGCAGAACGGATTCGCCGCCACCGGAGAGGCCGGCGATACCTGCACCTTGCTGTTGCGGGCCGGATTGTTGTCGATGAACACCGGCGACGGCAGACCGGCCGAAGGCGGGCCGCTGGGCGCCCAGTTCGACTGGAAGGTCGATCCAACCAGCTTGTTGCCGGTCGTCCACAAGGTATCCGCATCGCCCAGCCAGACATAGTCGGTGGCCTGGACGGACTGGATGCTGCCCAGCGCCAGCCCGATGAGCGTGGCCAGGCGGGTCAGACGGGCGGTGGCGGGACGGGCGGGAACGAAGTCGGTATGCGTCATGGCTCCACTCTTCAGGGGGATTTTCGAAGCCTGCACGCTAAAGCCGGCGACAACAGATCGCCATCCCCTCTACTGGGGTGTCGGCATGCCTTACATGTGCGCCGACGCCGGCAGATCCGGTCGAACCGGATGAGTTCGCGGGATATCAGGGCAGCGCCGTATGCGCCGTACCGCAGACGAAGGCGCACCGCAACCAGTCGCGGCGGACAGCCGGCAGACATCGATTACACCGCTGCGACACGCCGCCGACGGCCGGTCGGACGCAGCGGACGCCCGGGCACGGGCGCCGGTTTGTCCGGCAGGCCGACTGCCGCACGCGACAAGCGGTCTGCGTCGCGGTTGCGGTGACGCGGCACCCACCGCAGTTCGACAGTCTCGAAGCGCGACAGCGCAGCGGCCAGTCCGCGCAGCCGGCTGTTCAGCGGCTCGACAGCAGTCCGCTTCTCGCCGTTCAGATGGCGAACCACGAAGTCGCTGTCGCCGGTGACGACCAGCCGGCGCGCGCCCTCTGCATGGGCGCGGTCGAGCGCGACGTGCAGGGCTTCGAGTTCGGCTTCGTTGCTGCAGCCGTGGCGGCTGCCGGGCTGGGACAGTTCGATGCACCGGCCATCTGGCGACAGCAGCAGCGCACCGAGACCGAGGCGGCCGGGGTTGGGCAGCGCGCAGCCGTCGAACCACAGCTGCCAGACCCGCGCATCGGCCCCTTCGATCGATCCGTTCATGGCGAAACCGGACAGGAAAACGCGATGTTGCCACGTGCACTGTCCTTATCGACGGCGCCGGGCGCTGCATCCCCTATAATCCGGCCTCCCCCAACCGGCCGGAAGCCGGAATACTGGAGACGCACATGGGCTTTCTCGCCGGCAAAAAAATTCTGATTACCGGACTGCTGTCCAACCGCTCGATCGCCTACGGCATCGCACAGGCCTGCCACCGCGAGGGTGCGGAACTGGCCTTCACCTTCCAGAACGAGCGTTTCACCGATCGCGTCACCAAGATGGCGGCCGATTTCGGTTCGTCGCTGGTGTTTCCGTGCGACGTCGGCGACGACGCGCAGATCACCGCGCTGTTCGAACAGCTGGCGACGAAGTGGGATGGTCTGGACGGTCTGGTGCATTCCATCGCCTATGCGCCGAGCGAAGCGCTCGACGGTGACTTCCTCGACGGCCTGTCGCGCGAAGCCTTCCGCACCGCGCATGAAGTCAGCGCCTACAGCTTCCCGGCGCTGTGCAAGGCGGCCCGCCCGATGCTGCAGGGACGCAATGGCTCGGTGCTGACGCTGTCCTACCTCGGTGCAGTGCGCGCACTGCCCAACTACAACGTGATGGGACTGGCCAAGGCCAGCCTCGAATCATCGGTGCGCTACCTTGCCGCCAGCCTCGGCCCGCAAGGCATCCGCGCCAACGCGGTGTCGGCCGGACCGATCAAGACGCTGGCTGCGTCGGGTATCGGCAACTTCGGCAAGCTGCTGGCGTACAACGAGAAAGCGGCGCCGCTGCGCCGCAACGTGACCATTCTGGAAGTGGGCAACGTCGCCGCCTTCCTGCTGTCGGATCTGGCCAGCGGCATCACCGGCGAGGTCACCTATGTCGATGCCGGCTTCAGCCAGTCGGCGGTGGGCGCGGTCGAATAAGACGCGCGAACCACGCCGGTTCAGTCGCTGCCGCTTGCATCCGGGGGCATTCGCCCCCATCTTCCGCGTTGTTGACACCCTCATGCGGAGACACCCGATGCGCAAGCTGTGGACCCTGATGCTCGCAGTACTCACCCTCGGCCTGTCCGGCTGCGGCTACAACGCGCTGCAGTCCGGCGACGAACAGGTCAAGGCCGCCTGGTCCGAAGTGCTCAACCAGTACCAGCGCCGGGCCGACCTGATCCCCAATCTGGTCAGAACGGTCAAGGGCTTCGCCGATCAGGAAAAGGAAGTGCTGACCCGGGTGACCGAAGCACGTTCACAGGTCGGTGCGATCAAGGTGACGCCCGAGCTGATCAACGATCCGAAGGCGTTCACCGAGTTCCAGGCGGCGCAAGGTGAATTGTCCGGTGCGCTGTCGCGCCTGCTGGTGGTCAGCGAGAACTATCCGCAGCTCAAGTCCGACGCGAATTTCCGCGACCTGCAGGCTCAGCTCGAAGGCACGGAGAACCGCATTTCGGTCGCACGCAACCGCTACATCAAGGCGGTGCAGGAGTACAACACCCTGGTGCGCTCCTTCCCCAGCAACATGACCGCAGTGCTGTTCGGCCACAAGTCGAAGCCGAACTTCAGCGTCACCAACGAAGGGGAGATCACGCGCCCGCCCGCCGTCGATTTCGGCGCGGCACCGGCCAGACCGGCCGGCGCGCAGTGAATCTGAAGCACGGCTTGCGCGCCGCCTGCGGCGCGCTGCTGATGCTGGTCGGCGTGGCATTCGCCCAGGTGGCGGTGCCGCCGCTGACCGCGCGGGTCATCGACCAGACCGCCACGCTGAGTGCCGGCACCACGGCGGCGCTGGACAAGACGCTGCAGGCCTTCGAGGCACGCAAGGGCAGCCAGATCGCGGTGCTCATCGTGCCGACCACGGCACCTGAAACCATCGAGCAGTACGCGCTGCGCGTGGCCGAGACCTGGAAACTGGGCCGCAAGGGCGTGGACGATGGCGCGCTGCTGCTGGTGGCCAGGGACGACCGCGCGCTGCGCATCGAGGTCGGCTACGGGCTGGAAGGGGCGCTGACCGACATCACCGCCAAGCGCATTGTCAGCGACATCATCACGCCCTACTTTCGCCGGGGTGATTTCGACGGTGGCGTAAGCGCCGGCGTGACAAGGATGATCGCGGTGATCGACGGCGAAGCGCTGCCGCCGCCCGCTGTCCGCGCCTCTGCCCGCGCAGACGACATCGGCTCCTACGCGCCCCTGCTGTTCATCGTCGCGCTGTTCATGGGCGGCGTGCTGCGTTCCGTCCTGGGCCGGCTGCCGGGCGCGCTGGTGACCGGCGGTGTCGTGGGCTTCATCGCCTGGACCATGGTGGGCGCACTGTCGGTCGCCATCCTGGCCGGCGTGATCGCGTTGTTCGTCACCCTGTTCGGTGGCGGGCGGGGCATCGGCGGCGGGTTTGGTGGTGGCGGTGGCGGCTACGGTGGAGGGGGCGGAGGCGGATTCAGCGGCGGCGGTGGTGGTTTCGGCGGCGGCGGCGCTTCGGGACGGTGGTGACATGACGATACTTCGAGCCTTGCGCCACGCAGTCTTCCTGCCCGTCCAGCGCAGCCGCGCCTTCCCGGCCGCGACGCTGGGCACGCTGGAACAGGCCATCACCGCCAGCGAGACACGCCACGCCGGCGAACTGCGTTTCGTGGTCGAAGGCGCACTCCCCCCGCTCGCCGCATGGCGTGGCCAGACCGCGCGACAGCGCGCGCTTGAGGTGTTTTCCGCGCTGCGCATCTGGGACACCGAACACAACAATGGCGTGCTGATCTATCTGCTGATGGCCGACCGGCAGATCGAGATCGTGGCCGATCGCGGCATACAGGCACGCGTTGGCGCCTCGGTCTGGGCCACACTGTGCCAGCGGCTCGAAGCCCGGTTCGGCAGCGGCGAATTCGGCGACGGCGCACTCGAATGCATCGAGGCGGTCACCGGAGAACTGGCGCGTCACTTCCCGCCGGACGGCCATCCGCACAACGAACTGCCGGACCGCGTGGTGCTGCTGTAGGCGTCACTCGTCGCGGCTGCAGGCACAATTCCGCAGCGGCCGGCAACCAGGCGGCATGTGCGTTGCCCAATGCCCGGTCTGCCCGCCGAAGGGTGGAACAATCCGCTGTCCGAATGTCACCGCCCGCCGGAGATCCGATTGCTGAGGTATTTCGAAAGACTGGTCGATCCGTATCCGGAAGGCGCGCCGGCGGCGCCACCATCCGGCCTGTTCGCCTTCCTGTGGGCCTGCACACGAGGCATGCGCGGCTATATCGCGCTCATGACGCTATGCACCGCGCTGATCGGCGTGTTCGAGGCGATGCTGTTCGCGATGATGGGCAATATCGTCGACTGGCTGGGTCAGGTCGCCCCGGCACAGCTGTGGGAACGGGAAAGTGACCATCTGCTGATGCTGGCCGGCATCCTGATGGTCAGCCCGCTGGTGATCGCGCTGCAGACCCTGCTCAAGCATCAGGCGCTGTCCGGCAATTTCCCGATGCGGCTGCGCTGGAACTTCCACCGCCACATGCTCGACCAGAGCATGGGCTTCTACCAGGACGAATTCGCCGGCCGCATCGCAGCCAAGGTGATGCAGACCGCGCTGGCCGTGCGCGACACCTGGATGATCGTGGCCGACATCCTGGTGTTCGTGCTGATCTACTTCGTCACCATGGTGGCCGTGGTCGGCCGCTTCGACGTCTGGCTGCTGCTGCCCTTCACCGGCTGGCTCGCCCTGTACGTGGTCGCCATGTTCCATTTCGTGCCGCGCCTCGGCCGCGTGGCGCAATCTCAGGCCGACGCCCGCTCGCTGATGACCGGACGCATCACCGACGCCTATACCAATATCGCGACCGTGAAGCTGTTTTCGCACACCGCGCGCGAGGCGCTGTTCGCACGTGACGCGATGCGCGAATTCATGGTGTCGGTCTATGCGCAGAGCCGGCTGGTCACCGGCTTCGAGATCGTCAACCACATGCTGAGCATGGCGCTGATCGCCAGCACGGCCGGCACCACGCTGTGGCTGTGGATGAACGGCCAGGTCGGCGTCGGTGCCGTGGCCGCGGCGACCGCGATGGCGCTGCGCCTGAACGGCATCTCGCACTGGGTGATGTGGGAACTGGCATCGCTGTTCGAACAGGTGGGCACCGTGCGTGACGGCATCAACACGCTGTCGCGCCCGCACACCGTGACCGACCGTGCCGACGCACAGCCGCTGCGGGTCACGCACGGCGACATCCGCATCGAGCACGCCTGCTTCGACTACGGCAACGGGCACGGCGCCGGCAGCCGCGTCATCGACGACCTGTCGCTGCACATCCGCGCCGGCGAGAAGATTGGCGTGGTCGGCCGCTCGGGGTCCGGCAAGACCACTCTCGTCAATCTGCTGCTGCGTTTCCACGATCTGGAGGGCGGCCGCATCCTGATCGACGGCCAGGACGTCGCCCACGCGACACAGGACAGCCTGCGCGCGCAGATCGCGATGGTGACGCAGGACACCTCACTGCTGCATCGCTCGGTGCGCGACAACATCCTGTACGGTCGCCCGGACGCGAGCGACGCTGACATGATCGCCGCCGCGAAGCGGGCCGAGGCGCACGATTTCATCGCCGGACTGGTCGATCCGAAAGGACGGCGCGGCTACGACGCACATGTCGGCGAGCGCGGGGTGAAGCTGTCCGGCGGTCAGCGCCAGCGCATCGCGATCGCGCGCGTGATGCTCAAGGATGCCCCGATACTGCTGCTCGACGAGGCAACCAGCGCGCTCGACTCGGAAGTCGAAGCCGCCATCCAGGCCAGCCTGTACCGGCTGATGGAAGGCAAGACCGTGATGGCGATCGCCCACCGACTGTCGACCATCGCCGCCATGGACCGGCTGATCGTGCTCGACCGCGGGCGCATTGTCGAGGAAGGCGATCACCTGAGCCTGCTCGCGCGCAACGGCCTGTACGCCCGTCTGTGGGCACACCAGAGCGGCGGCTTTCTGGGTGCGGACGCCGACACCGGGGACATGCAGGAAGCTGTCGCGAGCATCGATTGACGACCGGACCGCCGCGCCAGGCCCGGATCGACGCCCTGCAGACCCCGGCTCTCAGTGCATGGCGCGGCGATCCGGGAAATCGATCAGCACGCTGCGCTGCCGGCGCTCGGTGTGAGCCGGGCCGCTCGAAAGCGCGGCGATTCCTGCGCGCGCGGTGTCCAGCACTTCGAGGCATTCCCTCGCCAGCGCCCGAACGCGCTGGCTGTTTTCGTCGGTCAACGGTCGCCGGACCGACGTCGCGCCTCCGCCATTCGCGGCATGCGGCAGCGGCATGCGACGCAGCGACATTTCCGTACGTGCGACGTCGGTCGTCCGCGTCTGCAGCCGCAGCAGCCGTTCGCGCAGCGACACCATCGAGGTCGTCATCCGCACGATGGTCGCCATGGTCACCGGCCCTCCACCGTTCATAACCCGCGCGACGCTCTCGTTGACCGGGGTTTCGGCCACCCACTGGTCCCACTCGGAGTCGATGTTCCCACCGGCAGCCTGCCAGGCCATGACGGCTTCAAGCTGTCGTTCCCAGGAAACGAACCACGCACCGGGTTCGGTCTGCAGCGCCTCGACCGGCGGCAGATATTCGTCCTGCAGGGCATCAGTTGAAGCAGGCGCTTTTCGTGCGAACATCATGACGGTATCTCCTGAAATGAAGACACCTCTACCGGGGGCAGCTCACCGGCTGCTCCTGGCAGAGGCTGATGGAGTACCGGTCGTCATGCTTCCGGCCCAGGGGCGGGAGGCTCATGCAGCCCCTGCGCCGGCAGGTCCGGGCGACGATCGGGTGACGGTGTTGCACGGGCCGGGCAGCTGTCCTGGCGACACCTCTTCCTGATCGTAGATGGTTTCCCGATGCTTTCCCGCTGCACTGCAGCGAAAACCCGGTCACGACATTCGCATGAATCCGAACAAACCCGAGCAGCCGCCCGCTCCATCGACCGGCCATGCGTGGATCGCGGCTTCGACGCTCGGTCACTACGACCGGCACGCCGACG
>DATCUL010000535.1:0-4028 GCA_036567405.1 Methyloversatilis sp.
ACCGCACAGCAACTGGCCCGCGTCGGGCACGACGTCACCGTGTTCGAGAAGAACAGCCGGGTCGGCGGTCTGCTGCGTTACGGCATCCCCGACTTCAAGATGGAAAAGTCGCATATCGACCGCCGTGTCGCACAGATGGAAGCCGAAGGTGTCACCTTCCGCACCGGTGTGCTGGTCGGCAGTCTGCCGGAAGGCTCGCCGGTGCATAGCGATGCGCCGACCGTGATCAGCCCGGCTCAGCTGAACGCCGAGTTCGATGCGGTGGTGCTGGCCGGCGGGGCGGAACAGCCGCGCGATCTGCCGGTGCCCGGGCGGGAGCTGGATGGCGTCCATTTCGCGATGGATTTCCTGCCGCAGCAGAACCGCGTGGTCGCCGGCGATAAGGTGCCTGACCAGATCATGGCCACCGGCAAGCATGTGGTCGTGATCGGCGGCGGCGATACCGGATCGGATTGCGTCGGCACGTCCAACCGCCATGGCGCGGCCAGCGTGACCCAGTTCGAACTGCTGCCGCAGCCGCCGCAGTCGGAAGACAAGCCGCTGGTGTGGCCCTACTGGCCGGTCAAGCTGCGCACCTCGTCCAGCCATGAGGAAGGCTGCGAACGCGACTGGGCGGTGGCGACCAAGGAATTCATCGGCGAGAACGGCAAGGTCACGCAGGTGAAGACGGTGCGCGTCGAGTGGAAGGATGGCCGCATGCAGGAAGTGGCCGGTTCCGAACAACTGCTCAAGGCAGATCTCGTGCTGCTCGCCATGGGTTTCGTCAGCCCGGCAGCCAGCATTCTCGACAGCTTCGGCGTTGACAAGGACAGCCGCGGCAACGCTAAGGCGACCACCGACGGTGCCGGCTGCTATGCGACCAGCGTGGCCAAGGTGTTCGCCGCCGGCGACATGCGGCGTGGCCAGTCGCTGGTGGTGTGGGCGATCAGAGAGGGGCGTCAATGTGCCCGCGAGGTCGACCAGTTCCTCATGGGTTCAACCACTCTGCCGCGTTGACCACTCGCCCCTCTCTGCCCGCCCACGTGCGGGGAGTGAGGAACACCGGCCGACCGGCCGGTTGGGCGGAAGAGGCGTCGATGTGCCCGCGAGGTTCACCAGTTCCTCATGGGTTGAGCACCCTCCCGCGCTGATTCGCTGTCCGCACGTGCTCACGTGATGCAAAAGGAAAGCGGGCTTCGGCCCGCTTTCCTTTTGTGTGTGTCGAAACCGTCGAGGCTCTGCCGGGATGGCCGTTCCGGGCCTCAAGTCGCATGCCGGCAGGCCTCAGTGAGCGTCGACCGGCCCGCGTTTCATCAGGAGCGGTGGTGCGGCTGGTGCTGCGGGCGGCGTTGCCGGCACGACCGGTGCCGGATAGTGACGCCGCAGGATGCGCGGTGGCGCGTAGTAAAGCGGCTCATCCATCACCGTCGCCTGGTCGCAATCGATACGCCGCTGTTCTTCGCAGCGGCGACGTGCTTCTAGACGGGCCGCTTCCTGCCGATGTTCGGTTTCCAGGGCCTGCGCAGCCTGTTCGCGCCGCAGTGCTGATTCGACCTCCTGCCGCACTGCCTCCCGGTCGAGCGCAGGTGCTGCCGGCGTGGTTTGTGCGTCCGGCGGTGGTGTGGACGCAGGCGTGCCACTCACGCTCAATGGATCAGTCGTCCGTACCGGTGTCGTGCGGCGGCCTTCCGGCGGACGGTCGCCGTAATTTACGGTGCCATGTTCGTCGACCCAGCGATGTACTGTGGTGTCAGCCGTGGCAAACGTCGGGAGCGCCAGCAGGAGGGTACAGAGGACGGTGATTTTCATGCTTGCTCTCCGGTGTGCAGAAGCCTGTTCGTTGTCTCATTGGACCTGGCTGGTACGGGCGCGATCCGTGCGATACCGGCGGACCGCCCCCGATTCCCCGTGATTGGCGAAGTGGCGAGAAACCGGTGCGGAATGCTGCGCAAATCGCAGTTTGCGAGAACTGCTGCGCAGCGGGCGGCAATACCCCCAATGCTAGAATCCATGCGGTTTTCACCAGATTGCGTCCGATGCAGATCGTCATTCTCGCAGCAGGGCAGGGCAAGCGCATGCGCTCGGCACTTCCCAAGGTACTGCAGCCCCTTTCCGACCGTCCCTTGCTGGGACATGTGCTGCGCACGGCGGCGGCGCTCGAACCGTCGCGCACCTGCATCGTATTCGGTCATGGCGGTGATGCGGTGCGCGCCGCATTCCCGGATGCCGATGTCGAATGGGCGTTGCAGGCCGAACAGCTGGGTACCGGCCACGCGGTGATGCAGGCGCTGCCGGCGCTGTCGCGCGAAGAGCCGGTGCTGGTGCTGTATGGCGACGTGCCACTGCTGCGCGCCGATACGCTGGCCAGACTGACAGAAGCCGCCGGCGACGACAGACTCGGCATCCTGACGGTGACGCTGGACGACCCGAGCGGCTACGGCCGCATCGTCCGGGATGCGGCCGGGCGCATCGTGCGCATCGTCGAGCAGAAGGACGCCACGGAAGGTGAACGCAAGATACATGAGGTCAACACCGGCATCATGGTCGTGCCCGGCGCAAAACTGGCTGGCTGGCTGAAGCACCTGTCCAACGACAACGCGCAGCGTGAGTACTACCTGACCGACGTGGTGGCGGCTGCGGTGCGTGACGGCGTGCCGGTGGTCAGCACCCAGCCGGCGCGCGTGTCGGAGACGCTGGGCGTCAACGACAAGGCGCAGCTGGCCGAGCTGGAGCGCATCCATCAGCGCGAGAACGCCGATCGCCTGCTGGCCGATGGCGTCACGTTGCGTGATCCGGCCCGCATCGATGTGCGCGGCGAACTGGTCTGCGGTCGCGACGTCGAGATCGACATCGGCTGCATTTTCGAAGGGCGTGTCGAACTTGGCGACGGCGTGCGTGTCGGGGCTCACTCGGTACTGCGCAACGTCAACGTCGCTGCCGGCACACGCATAGCGCCGTTCTGCCATCTCGACGATGCCGAAGTCGGTGCCGACTGCCAGCTCGGGCCTTATGCCCGGCTGCGCCCGGGCACAGTGCTGGCCGAGGACGTGCATGTCGGCAACTTCGTCGAAGTGAAGAACAGTCAGATCGCAGCACACAGCAAGGCCAACCACCTGGCCTATGTGGGCGATGCGACGGTCGGCAGTCGTGTGAACATCGGTGCCGGAACCATCTGCTGCAACTACGATGGTGCGAACAAGTTCCGCACCGTGATCGAAGACGACGTATTCATCGGTTCCGATACCCAGCTGGTTGCGCCGGTCACCGTCGGCCGCGGTGCAACGCTGGGTGCCGGTACCACGCTGACCCGCGATGCACCGCCGGATGTACTGACGGTTTCGCGGGCGCGGCAGGTCACGATCGCTGGCTGGAAGCGGCCGGTAAAGCAGAAAAAGTCGTAATCCAAACGAAATCAAACGCGTAGCACTGTCCTGAGGATTCACCCATGTGCGGCATCGTTGCGGCCATCGCCGACCAGAATATCGTTCCCATCCTGCTGGAAGGGCTGCGCAAGCTTGAATACCGGGGTTACGACTCGGCCGGGCTGGCGGTGCTGAACGGCACTGCCGGCACCGAACTCCGCCGGCTGCGCTCGGTCGGCCGTGTCGCCGAACTGGCTGCCCAGGCGGACGAGCAGAAGCTCGAGGCCGCCATCGGCATCGCGCATACGCGCTGGGCCACGCATGGCGTGCCGTCCGAACGCAACGCACATCCGCACATCAGCGACGGTCTGGCCGTGGTGCACAACGGCATCATCGAGAACTTCGAATCGCTGCGCGTGCGCCTGACCGGCCTGGGCTACACCTTCACGTCGGAAACCGACACCGAGGTGATCGCTCATCTGGTGCGGCACCACCTGCATACCCAGCCCGACCTGCTCGATGCAGTCCGAGCCACCTGCAACGAACTGATCGGCGCCTACGCCATCGCCATCGTCAGCGACGGCGAGGATTCGCGCATCATCGTCGCGCGCCATGGCTCGCCGCTGGTGCTCGGCCAGTCGGAGCGCGGCAACTATGCGGCGTCCGACACCTCTGCGCTGCTGCAGG
>DATCUL010000536.1:0-3834 GCA_036567405.1 Methyloversatilis sp.
CAGCGGCCGGCATCGCCGCGCGCGGCGACCACGGTGCCGTCGCGGGTGTCCTGCAGCGCGATCCCGGTCGCCTTCATGAGGCCGCGCATCACGCGCTCGTCGTAGGCGTAGTCGGCGCGCAGCAGCAGTACCTCGCCGGACGCGGGCAGCGGCTGCCCCTGATCGACCAGCCTTGCCTCCGGAAAACCGCGCAGCAGGCGCTCAAGCCGCTGGCGCGGCGTCAGTCCCCACAGGCGCAGGGTGCAATCGCCCACCAGATGGACATTTATGGTCATGTTGAAGATCCTGCGAAGTGATCGGGCCAGCCGGAAAGGCCGCGTAGTATAGTCATCGCATGAAGCAACCGGAACAGCGCACAGCGTCTGCCTTTGTCCTCGCGCACCTCTCCGATCCGCATCTCACCCGGCTGGACACGATCCGCTGGCGGCAGCTGCTGAACAAGCGCCTGACCGGATACCTGTCCTGGCAGAAACGCCGTCGCCACCTGCATCTGCCGGAACGACTGGCCCTGCTGGTGCAGGACGTTCACCGGCAGGCGCCCGACCACATCGCCGTCACCGGTGACCTCACGCAGCTTGGCACCACCGACGAATGCCGGCAGGCGCTGGCATGGCTGCGTGCGCTGGGCAGCCCGGAGCAGGTGTCCGTGGTGCCGGGCAACCACGACACCTACAGGGCGGAGCACTGGTCCGGCACGATAGGACTGTGGCGCGACTACATGGAGGGTGTGGACGACGAGGGTGGCTTCCCGTATCTGCGTCGACGCGGTCCGCTGGCGCTGATCGGCACCAGCACAGCGGTGCCGACCGGCGTGACGTTCGCCACCGGACGCCTGGGCGTTCCCCAGCAGAGCCGCCTCGAGCGGCTGCTGGCAGCCAGCAGCGACGCCTTTCGCGTGCTGCTGATCCATCATCCGCCACAGCCGGGTGCCGCCAGCTGGCGCAAGTGCCTGACCGACGCGCCGCAACTGCGGCAGATGCTGGCGCGCCAGGGCGTGGAGCTTGTGCTGCACGGCCATGTGCACCGCCGGCGCGAGGACTGGCTGCCGGTGCCCGGCGGGCGTGTGCCGGTGATCGGTGTGCCGTCGGCGTCGGCCGCTCGTGGCGACGAAACCACGGTGGCCGCCTACAACCTGTACCGCATCGAGCGGCTCCCGGCCGGATGGTCGGTCACGCTGCACCGGCGCCTGATCCGGTCCGATGGATCGGTGGGCGCCGACGCGCCGGTCGTGCTAGCCGGGCCTGAGGTCGGGGCGGCGCAGCAGTAGCAGGGCGAGCACGAGCATGACGGTCGCGGGCAGTACGCCGGCCAGCGGCGGACTCAGTTCGAACAGCACTGCGGTGGCGCCGGCAACCTGATTGGCCAGATACACCGCCAGGCCGGAGGCGGCGCCGAGGATGAGTCGGCCGCCGAGCGCGAGGTCGCGTCCGCTGCTCAGCGTGAACGGCACCGCGAGCAGAATCATCGCGGCGGTCAGCAGGGGCGCACCGATCTTCTGCCACAGCGCGACCTCGTAGGCCGCGGCGGGCTGTCCCATGCGGTGCAGGTCATTGATGTAGCGGTAGAGCTGCCGCGGTGACAGGCTGGTCGTCGGCAGCACCAGTTCGTCCAGGCGCTTGGCAGAGATGATGGATTGCCAGTTCATCTCGTCCACGTGCTCGGCGATCGTCGTCTTGTCCGTCCAGTGCTTGATCTGTACGTCGTACAGCTGCCAGCCGCCGCTCTTGCTGACATCGGCCCGGGCGGCGTGGATGTATTCCTGCAGGCTGTCGTCCTCGGCGAAGGTGAATACCTCGACATCGACCGGCACCCGCCCCGCCCGCAGTTCGCCGACGCGCAGGATCTGCCGGTCGGTGCGCACCCACAGCACGTTTCCGCTCAGCTGGTCCTGCATGCCGGATACGGCCTGCTTGCGTTGCTGCAGCGCCTTCTGCTGCATCGGGGACACGACGTACTGGTCGGCTGCGGCGAGTCCCAGCGCCAGCGCCAAGCCGGCGCCCAGCGCCGGCATGCCGATGCGCGTGACGGTCAGTCCGGCGGCACGCATCGCGGTCAGCTCGCTGTTTACCGACAGCTGGCCCATGCCGACGATGCCACCCAGCAGTGCGATGAAGGGGCCCAGTTCCACCGCCCGCCGGGGCAGCAGCATCATGGTCACCAGCAGTGCCTGCGACAGCTTGTAGCTGCCCTCGCCGACGTCGTCGAGTTCGGCGATCAGGTCGAGAAAGCCGAACAGCGGCAGCAGCATGGCCGCTGCAGCGAGGAAACCGATGCCGACGGTGGTGGCGATGTAGCGGTCTATCGTGCGCATCATCAGGGTTTCGCGCTCCGGCGCATCAGCAGGAAAAGCGCCACCGCCATCACCAGCGGTATCAGCCACAGGCCGGGTGTCATCGGCAGGTTGCCCTTCTCGATCAGGTTCTTGAACATGCCGCCGGCGTAGTAGATGACCGCGAACACTGCGGTCACCGGCAGCAGCCGGGCGAAGCGGCCGCGTCGTGGTGGCGTGTGGGCGAGCGGTACCGCGAGCAGCGCCAGCAGCAGTGCAGTCGGACCGCGTGACAGCCGCCACTGCAGTTCAGCCCGGTCCGGCAGCGCCGACGAGACGGCCAGTTCGGCGGTGGGTGCCGCCTTGCGCCGGTACTCGACCGCGGACTGCACCGGTTTGAGTTCTATCGTCAGTTCGCGGAAGCGCAGCGTGCGGTCGTGCGTGCCGCTCTGGTGCAGCGAATAGCTGACGCCGTCGCGCAACTGCAGCACCGGATGCAGTGGATCGGGGTCGGACAGCCAGGCCTCGCGGGCGCGGATCAGGTGGTTGCGCTTCTTGCCGTCGCTGTAGATCAGCACGTCGCGCAGCTTGCCGTCGGCGGCATCGACCCGCTTTGCCAGAATCATCCGCCCGGTGTCGGCATTGGTGTTGAAGCGCTCGGCCTGCAGCCGGGTCAGGTCGAGGTCGTTCGTTTTCTGTGCTTCCAGCGCATAGGACTCGGTGTACGCCCAGGGCCGCCCGTACATCGACAGCATACCGACCGCCACAGCGACCGGGAGGGCCAGCAGGCTGACGGCGTAGTAGGTGCGCAGCGGATTGATGCCCGCGGCCGCGATGACCACCATTTCCTGGTCGTGGTGCATGCGCCCGAGTCCTATCACGACCGAGACATAGAGCCCGACCGGCGCCAGTACTTCCAGCGCAATCAGTACGCGGTATCCGGTGATCTTCAGTACCGTACCAAGGCCGATGACGCCGCTGGCCGCCTCATTCAGGTAACGAGCGGCGGTATAGCTGGCGAAGATGACGGTCAGCACGCCCAGCAGCGCAAGCAGTGGCCGGCATACCTCCCTGACGATGTAGCGATCGATCAGATGCACGAAACTGCACATCCCGTGTGTGGCGTCATGTGTGCGACACTTCTCAGCCGCGGGCGGGCGCGAGTCGCGCCGGACGGAAACGTTTGCGACTGCATCAGGATGCGACCCGTAACGCGTAAACCATTAGGAGAGGTGTGTTGAGTTCTTCGAGCGTGAATCTTCAGCCGACGCGAGCGCTGATTCTGAGTGCGGGCCAGGGGCGCCGCCTGCTGCCCTTTACGGCCGATCGTCCCAAGTGTCTGATCGAACTCGATGGCCGTACGGTCCTCGAGCGGCAGATCGACAATCTGCGCGCTGCCGGCATCAACCATATCACCGTGGTCACCGGCTACGGCGCAGCCCTGGTCGAGCAGGTGCTGGAGCGCCGCTACGGTGCGGGCACCATACACACCCTGTTCAACCCGTTCTTCGAAGTGGCTGACAACCTTGCCAGCTGCTGGATGGCGCGCCAGGCGATGGTGGATA
>DATCUL010000537.1:0-11130 GCA_036567405.1 Methyloversatilis sp.
CCATGACCGAAGCCTATTGCGGTGCTCAGCTGGTGATCGCCAACAGCGACTTCACGCGTGATCTTCTGCTCGACATGGGCGTAAGCCCGGAACGCGTAATCATCATCAATCCCGGCGTCGATACCGAACGCTTCCGCCCCGGGCTGGACGGCTCCGGACTGCGGGCCTCGCTGGGCCTGGCGCCCACTGCAAAGCTCATTCTTTCAGTGGGCCGCCTGTCGCGACGCAAGGGCTTCGACTACGTCATGCAGTCGGTCCCCGAACTGGTGCGCCGTGGACTCGACGTACATCACGCGGTGATCGGCAAGGGAGAGGATGCCGAGTATCTGGCTGGAATACGCGCCGCATCGGAAACGCCCGAACGCATCCATCTGCTGGGTGGCGTCAGCGCGGAAGACCTGCCGCTGTGGTACGCAGCGAGCGACCTGTTCGCGATGCCGAATCGCGACATCGGCGCCGACACCGAAGGTTTCGGCATGGTCTACATCGAAGCCGCCGCCTGCGGCCGCGCCTCGCTGACCGGCATGGCGGGTGGCACCGGATCAGCGGTGCTCGATGGGGAAACCGGGCTGCGTTGTGACGGGAATTCACTGACAGCCGTCACTGATGCGTTATTCCGCTTGCTCGACCCTTCGACCGGGTTTGGCCAGTCCTGCGCCGCCCACGCACAAGCCCGAGCCCATCGGGACTTTTCCTGGCAGGCCGTGATGCAGCAAACCGTGCAGCACACGGCACCGATCCGGCGCTGACCACCGGGGCGCACTCCTTGTTTCCGGCACATCTAAGCGGATTTGTCCCGCCACGACACTGAAGGCGCCGCACCCGACCAGCATCGGAACCCACATCCGGAGGACAGGCGCCCCGGCAGATAGCCAAGCGCTTGCTACCCCTTCTTCTTGAGCAACCGAATCGGCAAACGACCGCTTGGCATCAGACCCTCCGGACGCGCCAGTGCCCACGCTTCATCAGGCTGTTTGTTAAGACGCTGCTTGACCAGGAAGGTCGAGGCAATGATGACCACGATGAGCGTGTAGTAATAGTCGAAATAGGACAGACCAAGGAAGAGCCCGGCAGTCGCGTAGGCGATCAGGCTGCATTGCACCATCCGCATCATGTCGGACACCCAGAGGATGCCCGACATCCTCTTCGCCTTTCTCGCCGTCCAGCCGGCGCTGAGCCATGAGGAAATGCCTAACAACAGGAATATTCCCAAACCCACGAAGCCGTGCTCGCCCAGCATTTCGAAGATGACGCTGTGGACGTCATGAACATTGTCGGGATCCGGCGCGTAGATCTCGAAAGTCAGCGGCTGGAAGCATTCGAAGCCACCACCGAGAAAACGATCGTTCGCAACGTGCCATGAGGTCCACCACGCATTGATGCGGCCCTGTGCAGACTTGTCCTCTTCGTGGGTTTCGATCGTACCCATGCGGTCATACCAGGACTGGGGCATGAAGTTCGCGATCGAATACGCCGTCAGCCCGAGTACGATCGCGGTGAATATCTTGTTCCGGCTGTTGATCCACACGAAAGCCGACATCGCCGCCATGCCCAGAAGGGCACCACGGGACTGCGTTCCGATGGCAGCGAACGCCGTCAGCACAACCCAGGCCGTCATGAAAGCCTTGAGCAGCGGATTAGCGCAACGGGTACGCATGAAATACAACAGCGGTACGGTCATGGCCAGTGCAAGACCGATCTCGTTATTGCCACCGATAAAGGTTCCGGGCGGACCCTGCACGCGGAATGCACCACCGCGCAGGATCGTGAAAATCCCCCCCTTCATGCCATAAAAGCCGATTGATGCCGCCGCAACCCAGACCAGCGCCTCGATCCGGTCGAAACTGCGCATGAGCATCAGCGCAACAAACACCATCAGCTGAATCTTGAGGATTTTGTCCAGCTGGGTTCGAGCCAGATCCGGATACATCGCATACATCGTCGTCAGGCACATCCAGAGGATCAGGCAGAGCAGCAGCTTGGTTTCGCGCGCCCAGATGATCTTCTTGATTTCCTTCGAGAACAGCATCGCGCTCAGCGTCGTCAGTGCAACGATCAGCGCAAACGGGAAGTTGGTGGCGATGCCGTAGGCCAGCCGGTGAGGATTCATCAGGCTCAGCCAGGTGAACACCAGAATGCCCACCCAGGGCCAGCGCAGGATGAACGGCAGCGTACCGAACACGGCCACCAGAACGGCAATGTCACGCATGGCGCGTCGACTCCTTCACGAGGCCACCTTGCTCACCACATAGCGGAACTTGCCCGATCCCTCGGCTGGAATCTGTTCGACGTGCTCGACAACCACCTCGACCGACGGCCCCAGCCGCGCCCTCATGCCGTCGCGGATGCGCGCATCGCCGTCGGCCGGGAAGTCGCCGTCGCTGACCACCTTGACGCGCGTCAGATCGAGGCTTTCCTGCTCGATCCGGAAGCCGCCCACACCTGCCATGTCACGCACGATGTAGATCAGCGCGAGACCGTGCATCACGGTGCCGTCCTTGGCGACGATGAAATCGGTACTGCGTCCCTGCACCTCCTTCAGCACCGGCAGCGTACGGCCGCAGCTGCATGGCTGATCGCCGAGCACACCAATGTCGCCGGTGCGATAGCGCACAAAAGGAAATTCGCGGGTCGCCAGGTGCGTCACCACGATCTCGCCCGACTCGCCGGGCGGCAGCACACGGCCCTCGCGATCCACGATTTCGACGATGATGTCTTCCGCCGTGATGTGCATCGAGCCGGATGGACACTGATGCGCGATGAAACCGGCGTCGCGGCCGCCATAGCCGTTGGCCACCGGCGCGCCGAACACCTGCTCGATCAGCGCACGCTGATGGTCGTACAGTCGTTCCGACGTGACGAACACGACCTCGATGCCGACATCGTCCAGCCGCCGGCCAATACGCTGTGCATGCCCCGCGATATGAGCGAATGCGGACGGATAACCGAACAGCATCTTCGGCCGCATGGCACGGATTTCATCGATGAAGCCGGACACCTTCGCATCCGACATTTCGAACGCAGGCAACAGGCGCGTGCGCATCAGCGCGTCACGCAACTGACGCACGCGGTCCTGAGCGCCCAGTTCGATCGGACTGCCCCACAGCACGATTTCCGGATCTCCGATGTCGACGCCCCACCAGCGCGTCGCGCGCCACTTGGCGGCGACGTCGCGGCTCACCCGTTCGCGTCCGATGTAGAAGATCAGCGGCACGCCGCTCGACCCACCGGTATTGAAGCGTGCCAGCCCCTCGGCGTCGTCCGCCTTCAGTGCGTCGGTGTTGGCGCGGATCAGCGGCTTGTCCAGAAAGGGCAGCCGCTGCAGATCGTCCACTGACTGCAGCACAGCGGGGTCGAAACCGATGCGGGCGAAGAGGTCACGATAGTAGGGCACGTGCTCGCCTGCATGCGACAGCAACGCACGCAGGCGCTCCACGCGCAAATTCTCGAGCCGCTCCCGCGGCCACCACTGCGATGCCTCTAGCGCACGTCGGTCCGCCACCGTCGTGTGCTTCTTCAGTTTTTCCTGCAGCGGAAAGATGAGACCCGACACAAGACGGGTGCGCAGGTCAGACATGAGTACTCCGGGCTGCGACAAAGCGTTGCATCAGTTCGTCGCACAGGCGGGCAACCGCGGGATCAATCGGCGGCGGTGCCTTCTTGCTGATCGAACTGGCAAAGACCTTGCGCGTGATGAACGTCGAAAACGGCAAGCCCACGAAAGCGAACACCTGCTCACACTGCTCGACCGGCGACGTCACCAGCGTCTCGTAGGACAGCAGCCTGACGTCCGGATTGCGGTCGAGGCCCATCTGGAAGAACAGCAGGTTGCGGAAATACCAGATCAGCGCGGCGGCGGTCGCCTCGTTCATGTCCGGATGCCACAGTTGGCGCACCAGAGTCTGCGTTTCAGCGGACATGCCACCTGCAAACCATTCGCCTTCCGCCTGACCTTGCGCGACCCGCTCGATCTGCTGCTTGAAATTACCGAAGGACACCAGCGCGGAATTCACCGCATCGCGATACTCGCGAACGATCCACAGCGCCTTCGATGGCGTGAAGTGATCCATCAACGAGGGCAGCTGATCCAGTTCGCACAGGCACTTGATGACGAAATGCGGCGCACGTGAGCGCTCGGCCAGCGCGTCGATGATCTGGCGATCACGCATCATGTAGTTGTCGAATGCCCGCGGATCGCGCTCGTGATAGACGTCGGTCTGCGTGCTGCGTTCGATCAGGTCCATCAGCATGTTCGTGCCGGAGCGCTGCATCCCGGCAACGAACACATGCCTGCGCGTCTGCGCCGGGCGCGGCATGCGATGTACCAGCCACTTGCCGGCAAGAAGCGCGCGATATTCCAGCTGCTCGCGCACATGCGCCATTCTTGATGCCTTAGCCAACTCAGCCCGCTCCTTGTGCGATATCGGCAACATCACCACGTCGACATGTCTGCTCGAAAGCACGGATCAACGTTGCGACACGTCCGTCCCATTCATTTGCACGCGCGTAATCCAGGATCGCGTCGCGATCCCACTCGCGGACCAGGGCGCGCGAAAGCGCTGCCTGCAGCGCAGGCGCATCGCCGAAAGGCACGACTTCACCCAACTGTTCGCGACACACCACCTCGCGATTGCCACCGACGTCTGTGGTCACCACCGGCAGCCGGCACGCCATCGCTTCGAGAAATACATTGGCCCAGCCTTCGTTGCGCGTCGCCAGAACGAACACATCGGCTGCTGACAGCGGTTGCTTGAGCGCTTCCGGCGGCATCGTGCCGAGAAACCGCACGCAATCTTCCAGCCCGAGCTCGTTCACCTGCTGCTTGAGACGGGCGCCCCAGTCTCCCTCGGCACTGGCGCCACCGATGATCAGGAAGAGCAGCTGCGGCACCTCGCGCCGCAGCGCCGGCAGCAGTTCGATGACGCGATGGAAACCCTTGCGTTCGGTCAGACCGCCGACGCTGATCAGCACCTTGGCATCATCGGGGATGGCCAGCGCGCGCCGGGCGTCCGTACGGTCAACCGGGTGGAATTTGCCGGTATCGACGCCGTTGCCCACCACCTGCAGCTTTTCACGCGCAACGCCCAGGCCGGCAGCGATTTCGAGCAGCGACGCCGACACGGAAAACACGCGGTCGGCGCGCTCGAGCGCCAGGCGCAGCCGGCTCGACAGCCCGGGTGTGCGCGCGTGGCGCGATTCCGTACCGCGCAACGTGATCGTGAACGGACACTTCAGCCAGCGCGCCAGCAGGCTTGCCGCATAGCCATCGGGATAACCGAAGTGGGCGTCCAGCACGTCCAGCCGTCCCTGCCGCTTCAATCTCGCCAGAGTCGGCCATGCGCCCAGCGCGAGCAGCACGCCGTCGAGCCGCTTGAACAGCCCCGGCACGGAAAGAAAACGCGGATGCAGTACGGTCACGCCCTGCTGTACCTCCACCGCCGGAACATCCGGGCGAAAGTGCGGCCGGATCAGTCGCAGCAGTGACTGCAGCGGAAACCACGGTACCGGCGCAACGACCGTCAGTGGCAATTCACGGCCGACGCGAAACATGCGTTCCCGTATGAACAGACCGGCCTGTGGCTGGGCCTGGTTAGGAAACAGCGTCGAGAACACGACCAGCTGCGGCCCCGATCGTGTCATGCAGCGGCCGCACCGAT
Source organism: Methyloversatilis sp. (assembly GCA_036567405.1). Classification (GTDB taxonomy): domain Bacteria; phylum Pseudomonadota; class Gammaproteobacteria; order Burkholderiales; family Rhodocyclaceae; genus Methyloversatilis. The sequence continues at coordinate 5,658 of DATCUL010000537.1, forward strand.
CAGCGAACCATAGACGTCGCGATAACGCGCGACCGACGCCGCCCATGTACGTTCGGTTTCGACGAAACGGCGCCCTGCCGCCCGCAGCTCGGGCCAGCGGTCGGCCATGCCGAGCAGGCGGAGCACGCTGCGCGCAAGATCGTCGGCATCACCGGCGCGGAACAGCATGCCGGTCTCGCCGTCGCGGATCAGCTCGCGATGACCGCCGACATCCGAGGCAACCAGCAGCAGTCCCTGCGCCATCGCCTCGAGCGGCTTGAGCGGCGTGACCAGATCGGTCAGGCGCATCGAGTGGCGCGGATAGACCAGCACATCGACCAGGCTGTAGTAGCGCTGCACCTCGGCATGCGGCACCCGGCCGGTGAATTTCACATGATCCTGCAGACCCAGTTCCTGGGTGAGCTTCTTCAGATTTTCTTCCTGCGGTCCGCCGCCGGTCAGCAATACCGCCACATCGGGCGCCTGCTGCAGGATGGACGGCAGCGCACGCAGCAGCAGGTCCAGACCTTCGTAGGCATAGAAGGAGCCGAGGAAGCCGAGCACACGCTTGCCGGTCAGGCCGAGGCTGGCGCGCAACGCGTCGTCGCCGGGCACGCCGAAGGCGAAGTTCTCGACATCGACTGCATTGGGAATGACCGTGATCTTCGACTGCGGCACGCCGCGCGCCAGCAGATCGCCGCGCAGGCCCTCGCAGATCGTAGTCACTGCATCGACCGTATGCACCGCCCGCGTTTCCATCGCGCGGGTCGCCCGGTAGCGCAGGCTGCCTTCGCTGGTCGTGCCGTGATCGACCGCGGCATCTTCCCAGAAGGCACGGATTTCATACACGACCGGAATGTTCAGCGCCCGTCCGACCAGCAGTGCCGGGAAGGCATTGAGCACCGGCGAATGTGCATGCAGCACGTCCGGCTTGAGCTCGCGCGCCACCTCGAGCAGACGCAGTTCCAGCGCACGCATCTGGGCGCGCTCACGCAGCACCGGCACCCGTTCGAGCATACCGGGCGACCACGGCGTGCGGTGGAACACCAGGCCATCGACTTCCTCGACCAGCGGTCCCGGCGCCGTGTGCTTGACGCCGGTCACATGGTGCGTGTCCCAGCCCAGCTTGCGCTGTTCGCGCAGGATGGCGGCAGTGCGGAAGGTGTAACCGCTGTGCAGCGGAATCGAATGGTCCAGCACGTGCAGAATGCGCATCGGTATGGGTGTCCTTCAGGCCGCGGCGCGAATCGCCGAATTTTCCTGATTGCGCAGGAAGGCATCGAACATCAGCAGGGTCCACAGCGACGCACTGTAGTCGCGCAGGCCGGACTGATGGGCATCGACCAGATGTTCGAGATAGGGACGATTGAACCAGCCGGTATCAGCCAGACGGTTGCCCAGCACGGCATCGCGCACGCGCTGTTTCAGCGGCCCGCGGAACCAGCGCGCCAGCGGCACCGAGAAGCCCATCTTGGGGCGATACATGATGTCGTGCGGCAGGTGCGGTTCGAGCGATTTCTTCAGCAGGAACTTGCCTTCCTGCCCGCGGATCTTCAGCGAGGCGGGCAGCGTAGCCAGCCATTCGACCAGCGGATGGTCCATCAGCGGCTCTCGTACCTCGAGCGAGTGCGCCATGCTGGCGCGGTCAACCTTGGTGTTGATGTCACCGACCAGATAGGTGTTCAGGTCGAGGTACTGCACCAGCGACAGCGGCTCGTCCGAGGTATGGCGTGCCGCGTGACGGCGGAACACCTCGACCGCGTTGTAGCCGCCGAGCGCCGACTTCATCTTGGGGCTGAACAGCTGCGCGCGCATCGGGTCGCGCAGGATGGACACCGAATGGAAGTACGCCTCGACCGAGGAGCGCGCCAGCGATTCGAAGGTGCTCTTGGCACGGAACACGCGCGGCGCCCAGTCGGCCTTGGGGTAGATCTGGCCCAGCGTGCCGAACAGCGGCTTGCGCACGCCCAGCGGCAGACGCGCGCGCAGGCGCTCTTCCATCAGGTGCATGCGGTAGCGGCGGTAACCGCCGAAGCTTTCGTCGCCACCGTCGCCGGACAGCGCCACCGTCACGTGCTTGCGCGCCAGCTGACACACACGATAGGTCGGGAGCGCAGAACTGTCGGCGTAGGGCTCGTCGTACAGCCAGGCCAGCGTGTCAATGAGGTCGAAGTCGTCGGATGCGACCATCTCGACCCGGTGGTTGGTGCGATAGCGATCAGCCACCTGCTGCGCAAAGCGCGACTCGTCGAAAGCCGGATCATCGAAGGCGATGGCACAGGTATTGACCGGCGTGTCGGAGGACTGCGCCATCATCGCCACCACCGCCGACGAATCGACGCCGCCGGACAGGAAGGCGCCCAGCGGCACTTCCGAAATCATGCGCAAACCGACCGACTCGCGCAGCCGGCGTATCAGTTCCTCCTCCGCCTGCACCGCGTCGATCTGTTCAACGTGGCCGAAGTCGACATCCCAGTAGCGGCGCGGCGCCGGCGGCGTTTCGCCGCGACGGATGCGCAGGCTGTGCGCCGGCTCCAGCTTGAAGGCCTGACGGTAGATGGTGCGCGGATCGGCGACATAGCCGAGCGCGAAGTACTCTTCGACCGCCAGCGGGTCCATCTCCAGGTTGAGGCCGCCATGCGCGGTCAGCGCCTTCAGTTCCGAGCCGAAAATGAGCTGGCCGTCCGGCAGCAGCGCGTAGAACAGCGGCTTGACGCCGAGCCGGTCGCGCGCAAGGAAGAGCGTCTCGGTATTGCGGTCGAACAGCGCGAACGCGAACATGCCGCGGAAACGCTGTACGCAGTCTTCGCCCCACTGCTCCCACGCATGCACGATGACTTCGGTATCGCTGCGCGTGCGGAAGGTGTGGCCGAGCGCCGTCAACTCCGGAATCAGCGACTGGAAGTTGTAGATCTCGCCGTTGAACACGACGACGACCGAACCGTCCTCGTTCGCCAGCGGCTGCTGCCCGCTGGCCACATCGATGATGGACAGGCGGCGGTGGCCGAGGCCCACGCCGGGTTCGAGGTGCAGATCGCCTTCGTCCGGACCGCGGTGGTGCTGCGCCTCGTTCATGCGGTGCAGTACATTGCGCCCCACGTCGCGGCGACCGCGCGTGTCAAAAATGCCAACAAAACCGCACATGCGGAAAATCCTGTCAGAGAGTGGTGCTGCCCGGAACCGCGTTACGGTCGGGCCAGGGACAGATAGACGTCGCGATACCCGGCAACCATCGCCTCGATACTAAAGGACGCCTCGACTCTTTGCCGTGATGCACTACCGTGAGCCGCCAGCACTGACGGATCGGACATGTAAATACGCAGCATCGCCGACAGCGCGGCCACATCGCCGGGCTCAAACAGCCGGCCATTGACACCGTCGTCGACCAGTTCCGGGTTGCCGCCGACCCGGGTCGCGACCACCGGCAGACCGCAGGCCATCGCTTCCAGTATGGTGTTCGAAATGCCTTCACCGAGCGAGGGCAGCACGAACAGGTCAAAACCGCGCATCAGCTCCGCGATGTCGCTGCGCTCGCCGGGCAGCCAGGCCTGCCCTGCCAGGCCGGCTTCGTCCAGCATCCGCTGGCAGGATTCCCGGGCACCGCCGTCACCGACGATGACCAGACGCAGGCGATCGCCGCCGGGTTGCGAGGCTGCATCGATGAAGGCTGACACCAGCGTCGGGTAATCCTTCACGCCGACCATGCGCCCGACGCTGCCAACCACGAAACAGTCCTGCCGGAAATTTTCCGGCATTGCGGTCGGACGTGCCTCATCGCCACGCGGCCGGAAGCGCTGCTTGTCTACGCCGTTGTAGATCTGCGTGACGCGCGCAGCGTCGACACCGATCGCTGAAGTCAGCCAGCCCTGAAGGTCGCGGCTGACCGTCAGGTAGCGATCGACGAAGGGGCGGATGAAGCGGCGCAGCCGGTTGTAGCGCGCGTTGCTGCCATCGAGATCGAACACGTCGCGTCCGTGTTCGCCATGCACGCGTACCGGCACACCCGCCAGCCAGCCGATGAGTACGGCCTCGATCGCCGACAGGTTGCGCGTGTGCAGGATGTCTGGCCGCAGCGCGCGCAGCGCACGCCACAGCCGGAAATAGTGTGCCGGATCCTTGCCGGGAGCCTTCTTCAGGTCGTGGAAGGTCACCCGCCCCGACCGTATCCGCTCGACGAAGTGCGAGTAGCCTTGCAGGCAGACGACGTGGTGATCGAAGTCGTCCGGCGGCAGATTGTTGAACAGGATCACCATCCCGTTCTCCATGCCGCCTGTGCCGAAGTGATGCACGACGTGAACGACGCGTTTCATGGCGCGACCGAACCTGCCAGCGCCGGTTCGATCAGCGCCGCAAACGCCTGCAGGCGCGCCCTGGCGACTGCAGGGTCCTCCTGCCGGGGCGTGTAGAGCACGACGCCGTAACCTGCATCATCACCGGTCAGCAACAGGTTGCGCGCAAAGATCAGCTTTGCCCGGATGGCGCTGACGGTCGGCGTACTACCAACCACGAACCAGTCGTGAATGAGCAAGCGCAGCGGCGCCGAGCGCAGCTGGGTCTCGCGCACCGGATGAGTCGGGCGATCCAGCAGCTGCTCGCCGACATTGGCCCAAACCGGATGCTCCTGCTTGATCATGTAGTTGCGTGAATTGATCAGTTCCGCATCCTGGCGCTGGCGGCCGTACCAGGCCAGATGCACGACGACCACCTCGTCATTGCGGCGATACTGAACCGACCGCTCACGATCGGGGTTCTGGAAATGCGGCCGCCAGTCGGTCAGCTCGCTGCCGTCATCGAGCGTCCAGCCCTCTCCGGGCGCTGCGGGAAGTGCCAGCGCCGGAGCGCGCGGCACCGGTCGTTCCGACAGATCCTTCGCATACATGAACGGCAGCACAAGCAGCAAGACGACGCATGCGGCCATGGATCCCAGACGCAGAGCGGACACCGGGCGCGACGCCGCCGAGCTCGCATCGGGCGCAACGTCCTCGGCCTCCTTTTCCTGCCAGAACGATCCGAGCCAGAACAACAGAAGCATGATGAGACCGAAGAACACCCAGCCGTAGATGATGTGATCGGCCCCGGTCGCGATCTTCATGTCCGAGTAATGCGCGAGCAAGACGATCAGCAGAGCGCGCAAACCGTTGGCAATGACCGGCGCGACGAGCGATGCGACGATGAAGGCAACACGCCGCCAGATGGAGCGATAGCTGAGGTAAGCGAACAAGGCACCGACCGTCACCGACGCAATCAGATAGCGCAGTCCGCTGCACGCCTCGACGACCGACCAGCTACCGGAAGGAAGTTCGAAGAATGTCCCTTCCCGATATACCGGAAAATGCATCAGCTGAAGGGCCCCCACCGTGAAGTTGGCCGTGTAGTTCATCAACGGCAACATCAGCCCCTCGCCTATCGGAACCCCCAGAAACAGGAAGGCGAGCGGATAGGCGATCACCCATGCAACACGCCAGCCAAGCACGGCAATCACCAGAGCCGGAAT